>JAUVDE010000143.1 GCA_030595485.1 Draconibacterium sp. | reverse complement strand
GTTTTAATGACCCAATACAGCGGTCCTAATTCACAAAGCGTTAGCGACTCGTGGGGACGCGGAATTGGCTGGAACGAATATTTGGCACAAGAAGGTTTTGTCGTGGTTTGTGTTGACCCTCGCGGAACAGCTGCTCGTGGTGAAGATTTCAGAAAAGTAACTTACCAGCAATTAGGTAAATACGAATCGGAAGAACAGGTTGAGGCGGCCAAATATTTAGGGACATTACCTTATGTTGATGCGGCAAACATTGCTATTTTTGGTTGGAGTTATGGTGGTTTTATGACCTTACTTTCGATGGAAAAAGGTGGCGAGTTATTTAAAGCAGGGATTTCTGTGGCGCCCGTTACCAGCTGGCGTTTTTACGACAGTGTTTATACCGAACGTTATATGCGTACACCACAAGAGAATCCTGAAGGTTACGATGACAACTCCCCTCTTTCGCATGCAGGTGATATTAAGGGGCAATTGTTAATTGTGCACGGTACTGCCGATGATAATGTACATGCACAAAACACCTTCGAAATGACCGAAAAAATGGTGCAAGCTGGTGTGCAATTCGACATGGCAATGTACACCAACCGCAACCACGGAATTAGAGGCGGTAATACCAGTATGCATTTGTACACCAAACTGACCAAGTTTTTGAAAACTCAATTAATGGGAGAATAAGGTTTAATACTTGAACCCTATTCGTTATGGAGTAAGAGCATGCCCTAACTTTACAGCAAAAACACCATAGAAAGTTAGTTTTCTTTGGTGTTTTTGTTTTCAAAGCTAAGCTCTGTAAAGACAAGGCATGCCATGTCTCTGTAAAAATCGAACGAAGCTAAAACATATTGTCCTTATTCTGTTTACTTTGTGGAACAATTTTAAAAATCTGTTTTAAATGAAATTATTGGCAGGGATTCTACTAAGTTTTATAGTACTTTTTTCTTTTCAGCAAAAGGAAAAAGATATAGTGCGTATGGCTGCTACTTCATTTAATACTGATGTTGTTAAGATTGATACTTTAAGGCTTAATTTGCAAGATACTATTCCCAATAAAACCATAAATATCTATAGCGACAAGAATGGTTATCCGATAAAGTATTCGCGCGATATTATATGCGGTGTATGTATCGAAGGTAAATGCCGAATGGTAGCCATAAACCTGTTTTGGAATGTAACAGGCCGGTATTTGGGTTTTGAGCTTCCTGAAGGCGAATTTCTTAGCAAAACAGAACACGTTCCATTTAAGCCAGCAGATTACACACGATTGCACGAAATCCTGATCGAAGTAAACTCTTCACTTGCAAGTTATACAATTGACGAATTGGTACCGGTGAAAGATTCCTTAAGTCCAGAACTTGATGCCGTTTCGTCGGCCACAATAGAAGCCATTTTAGCCCATATTGTTGAAGGGGCCGTTTATACCACTTATACATTATGGCACATTGCTCATGGTGAAACCATGCATCAAATTGAAAAGCTAAGTACCAAGCAGCTTGATTCGGAAATGGCACTACTGATTCTAAATAGCAATAATATTACTGACCAGGTTTGGACACTAAACCACATTTCTGCTGAAATGGAAATTTCGGAAGAACTCCAGACGAAACTATTGACACTTATTTCCGGATCGAATATTTATTTGGCAGAACGTGCTTTAAATGCACTAAAACCTGAATTATTAAACCATGACATTCAACTAAAACTTGCCGCTATTTTTAAAGATTCTGGTTTTCTTCAGAAAAGAATTATCATTCAAAAACTAAAACGATCGGAAGTATTATATCCCGATGTTGTTCATATTATCTCTTCGGTGTTAGCTAATTTAAATGGTACCCTGACTAAAAATATATTAGACTTGTATACTTTTCATAATATTGAAGATGATTACTCTGTTTCAGTAATAAGCCAATTATTAAAAAACAACAATCGTTTCATTGCCAATCAAGCAATCGCTTTTTTAGAAAACCTTGATGAGTTGGATAAAAAAACAAAAAAGTCAATCGACAAATATAGAAAACGTAATTCCTAATCTGGACGATCCAGAAAAGAGATTGAATAGAATTGAATAAAGATTGATTGAATTAGATTGATAATACAATCTAATTCAATCTGAGAACAATCACTTCAATCTTTTAATTACATCGGCTGATAGTATTCTGCCAACAAATACGCGAATATTATGGATAAGAGCCTAACACTTTTGGGTCCCTCTCAATTAAGAAAAGTTCAAAATAGTTGATTTTAGCTTGTTTTTAGCGATTCTATTAAACAATTGTATGGGCAAAAACCTTATCTTTTCATCAATATTAAAAACTCAACTTAACAAAATATTATTGAAATGTTAAAATTCAAAGAAAGTTATGCAAAAGCAGCCACATTAATGCTGGCTGTATTTTTTATGTTTGCTTGTACTGAAGAGAAAAAGCCAGAAGCTCCACCACAACAAGTTAACGTGGTAAAAGTAGTACAGCAGGACATGATAAACAATGTCGAATTTGTTGGACAAGTGCATGGACATCAGGATATTGAGATTCGGGCTCGGGTAGATGGTTTTTTAGAAGGAATACATTTCGAAGAAGGTTTTCCTGTAAAAAAAGGACAGCTGCTTTATTCCATAGACTCACAACCGTACAGAGCAGAAGTTACTTCCTATCAAAGCAGACTCGCTGAAGCTAAAACTGCATACGCGAAAGCTCAAAGCGATTTAAACCGTTACAAACCGTTGGCAGAATCGAATGCAGTAAGTAAGGCTGATTTAGACGCTGCACAAGCACAGTTCGATGCGGCTGAAGCTTCAGTACAAGCAGCTGAGGCAAACCTGGAACTAGCCAATATAAAATTGAGCTACACCAAAATATTATCTCCAATAAGTGGTATTATTGGTAAAACACAATCGGATATAGGCGAATATGTTGGGAAATCGATGAATACAATAATATTAAATACGGTTTCACAAATCGATGAGATAATTGTTGAATTTTTTCTCCCTGAAAATCAATATTTACAATTGATTAAAGCGATACAAAGCACTGATCGCATGTTTGAAAGAAACGATGAAGTAGAGGAAAAACTTGAATTGTTATTAGGAGACGGAAGTATTCACGCCCATAAGGGAGCAGTTAATTTTATCGATCGCGGAATTGATCCGAGTACAGGAACAATATTGGTACAAACTCGCTTCAAAAATCCGAAGAGAATATTGCGTCCGGGACAATTTGCAAAAATTAGAATTCCAATTGATATAGAAGATGCGATTGTTATTCCACAAAAGTGTGTAATCGAATTGCAAGGACAGTATTCTGTTTTTGTTGTTAACACCGAAAACAAAGTTGAATCCCGTCAAATTGTTTCAGGAAACAAATCGGACGATTATTGGATTATTAACGAAGGATTAAAAGCCGGAGAGAGTATTGTAATTGACGGAATTCAGAAAGTAAGAAATGGTTCAGTCGTGGAAGCAACAGTAGTTGAGTTTAAAAGTCAAGCCAAATCCAATTAATTTAAACAGCGATGTCAGATAGTAAAGGAAATTTTTTCGTACACAGACCTATTGTTGCAATGGTTATTGCAATTATAATAGTTATTGTGGGGGCTGTTATGTTGGTAGGTCTGCCTATTGAACAATACCCAAACCTTACCCCTCCTATCGTTCAGGTTTCGGCCCGGTATACAGGAGCAAATGCACTAAATGTTGAAGAATCGGTTGCAACACCACTCGAACAAGAGATTAATGGTGTTGACAATATGATTTATATGAAATCTACCAATGCCAATGATGGTTCCATGAACATTCAAATTTCGTTTGATGTTGGAACAGACCCTGATATGAACACGGTATTGGCACAGAACAAGGTGTCGGCTGCAGCCGCAAAATTGCCTCCCGAAGTAACTAAAATGGGGGTTACCACAAAAAAATCGTTACCAAGTACTTTGATGCTCATTTCGCTAACTTCTGATGGAAATATTTACAATCAGGATTTTTTGGGAAATTATGCTTTAATCAACATAAAAGACAAATTAGCAAGGATTAAAGGTATTGGTGAAGTTAACGTTTTAGGTGCTTCCGACTATTCCATGCGAATTTGGATTAAGCCGGACAGATTATCGAAAATGGGTCTTACGGTAATGGAAATACTCAATGCCATTAATTCGCAGAATACAATTGTGCCAGGTGGTAAATTTGGTGCTGAACCTGCGCCACCTGGAACGGAGTTCACTTATACTGTTCGAATGCCTGAACGTTTTAATTCACCCGAAACATTTGGGGAAATTGTAATTCGGACCATGGAAAATGGTTCTCAGGTAAAATTAAAAGATGTTGCATCAATTAAATTGGGCGTTGAAACGTATAGTGCCTACACCCGATTCAACAAACAAACATCTTCAATTGTAGCACTTTACCAGGCACCCGGAGCTAATGCCGTTGAATTAAAAAAGGATATTCTAAAAGAAATGGAAGTTATTTCTGCTGAATTTCCTGAGGGGATGAAGTACACTGTTTCAATTGATACCGTTTTACCTATTACTGCAGGTATTCGAGACATTGTAGTAACATTAATAATCGCTTTACTATTAGTAGTATTTGTTGTATTCATTTTTATACAAGACTGGCGTGCAACATTAATACCAACGCTGGCAATACCAGTTTCACTTGTGGGTGCATTTATCTTTTTCCCCTTATTGGGATTTAGCATTAATGTACTTTCACTACTCGGATTAGTATTGGCCATTGGTATTGTAGTAGATGATGCCATTGTAGTTGTAGAAGCCGTTCAGGTAAATATTGCCAATGGCATGAATACAAAAGAAGCAACGCTGGATGCTATGCGTAAAGTTACTGCTCCGGTAATTGCTACTACCCTTGTTCTTGTGGCTGTGTTTATTCCAGTTGCAGGAATGGCAGGTATTTCAGGATTATTATACCAACAGTTTGCCATAACAATTGTCGTTTCTGTTTTGGTTTCATCGGTAAATGCCTTGACTTTAAGTCCGGCACTTTGTTCCATTCTTCTTAAAGAACCTAAACCTTATAAAGGTCCACTGGGATGGTTCTTTAAAAAGTTCAACAAGGGAATGGATAAAACCACAGAATCGTATATGAGCTTTACAAATATTGTAGGTAGAAAACTAAAACGTTCTGCAATATTTATTGTGATGCTAACGGTTGGAGCAGCCTTTTTTGGAAAATTGGTACCCGGCGGATTTATTCCTGAAGAAGATATGGGCTACTTCTTTATTAATTATCAATTGCCCGATGCAGCGTCGTTACAACGCTCGGATGTAATTGCACAACAAGTTGAAAGTATACTGTTAGAATACGATGAAGTAGAATACATTACCAATGCAACCGGATACTCGCTACTATCTGGAGCAATGGCAACAAATACAGGTTTTGCTTTTGCCAGTCTAAAAAATTGGAAGGATAGAGATAAAACAGCAAAAGAAGTTATCGAACTTGTTAATCGTGAATTAGCGGTCAAGATTAAAGGCGCTCAGGCATTTGCATTTGGTCCACCGGCAATTCCAGGCTTGGGTAACGGTTCCGGGTTTAGTATTATGATTCAGGATCGCATAGGAAAATCACCTCAGTATCTTGCCGAAAACCTGATGAAATTTATACAGGCAGCAAATGCCAGACCTGAAATAGGAAGAGCATTCTCTACTTTTCAATCGTCGGTTCCACAACGTTTTATGGATATTAACAAGGAGAAAGCATTAAAAATGGGAATAACACTTAACGATTTATATACTACTGTTGGTGCTTTTATGGGCGGTGCTTATGTGAACGATTTCACCCGTTTTGGTAGAATGTATAAAACCTATTTACAAGCAGAACCGCAATACCGAAGCAAAGAAGAAGACATAAATAATTTCTTTATTAAAAACAATAAAGGTGATATGGTGCCACTGGCAACTGTAGTTGACATTAAACCAATTACCGGCCCCGAGTACACAACGCGTTTTAATCTTTATCGCTCGGCAGAAGTAACCGGAGCACCTGCTCCAGGATACACATCAACGCAGGCCATGGATGCATTAGAGGAAGTAGCGGCAGAAGTATTACCTGCCGACATGGGATATGCCTGGAATGCAATGTCCTTTCAGGAAAAAAAGGCTTCAGGTTCGCTTATGGCAATCCTCACATTTTCATTACTCTTTGTATTCTTAATTTTAGCTGCACAATACGAAAGCTGGTCCTTACCATTAAGTATTCTCCTGGGAACTCCATTTGCTATATTTGGTGCATTATTGGCATTGTGGCTTGGTCGTTTAGGAAGTCCTACTTTCGAAAACAACATTTTTGCTCAGGTAAGTTTTGTGATGTTAATTGGTATGGCAGCAAAAAATGCCATCCTTATTGTTGAATTTGCAAATGAAGAATTCCAAAAAGGATTATCGCTTTTTGATGCTGCAATGAAAGCTGCACGTTCACGATTCCGTCCTATTTTAATGACAGCCTTTTCGTTTATCCTTGGTGTTTTTCCATTGGTAATTGCGACTGGTTCGGGTGCTGAAGCACGTAAAGTAATGGGAATGGCATTACTTGGCGGAATGGGATTGGCAACATTGCTTGGAGTATTTATGTATCCGATGTTATTTGTGGGAATAGGAAAATTATTTGGGTACGAAAAGAAACGAGATGCACTTCTGGCTGAAGCAGCTGCTGCAAATAAAACTGAATCCAACTAACTGATAAGAAAAAGTAGAAATGAAAAATAGAATAATTTACAACTTATCGATTCTGTCAATTCTAACAATTGTTGTTAGTAGTTGTATGGTGGGACCAAATTTCCAACAAGTTGAAATGGAAAACCCTGAGGCTTTCCGTGCACAAGAACAGGAAACGGACTCCGTTACCATGCTCCATTGGAGTGACTTGTTTAAAGACACTGTGCTTACTGCACTAATCGACTCGGCATTGAAAAACAATCTGGATGCCCAAATGGCTATCTCACGAATAAGTGAGGCCCGGGCTTACCTGGGAATGACAAAAGCAGATATGTACCCCAGCGTAATGCTTGGTGGAAGCGGAAATTTTGGAAATAGCCTAGGAGCTTTTCCTACCGGACAATCGGCAAGTGGCTCGTTTACGGCAAGTGCCAATTTGAATTGGGAGCTGGTTTTTTGGGGAAAATACCGAAGAGCAAATGAAGCAGCAAGAGCTGATTTAGTTGCTTCCGAATATGGTTTAAAAGCTATTCAAATAAGTTTAATTGCAGAAGTAGCAAATACGTATTACAGCTTATTGGATTTCAAAAAACGGCTTAACATTGCCGAGCGAACTTTAAAGACCCGTTCTGAATCTCTACGAATTATTGCTGAACGATATGACAAGGGAATTGTTCCTGAAATTGATTTAAACCAGGCACAAATTCAGGAAGCAACTGCCGGAGGTGCAATTCCAATTTACGAACGTTCAATCGCTTTTGTTGAAAATGCCTTAAGTTTATTAATTGCTGAAAATCCTCGCGACATACTAACAAATTACAATATCGATGATTTAAATGTTCCTGATATAGTTCCGGTTGGATTACCATCGCAATTGCTAACACGACGACCCGATGTATTGGAAGCAGAACAAATGGTTAAAGCACAAAATGCACGAATTGGTGTTGCACAAGCCATGCGTTTTCCTTCTATTAGTCTCACGGGTGTGATTGGGCTGGCTAGTCCCGATTTAGCAGCATTTAATGCCACCGATGCATTAATCGGTTCGGCAGGTGCCAGTTTATTTGGTCCTATCTTTCAGTTTGGAAAAAATAAACGTAGGGTTGAAGTTGAACGAGAACGAACTGAACAATTAAAACTGAATTATGAAAAGGCTGTTCTTTCAGCTTTTAGAGAAACGGAAGATGCCTTAACAAACATTTATACTACCGACAAGGAACTTGGTTTTGTTGAGGTACAAGTAAGTTCGGCAACAAATGCGGCTATGTTATCGCGACAAAGATACGATGGTGGTGTTACCAGTTACCTGGAAGTTTTAGAAGCAGAACGTTCGCTCTTTAATATTGAACTTTATCATTCGGAATTATTGCAACGACGTTTAACTGGTTATACTAACCTTTACAAAACACTTGGTGGTGGCTGGGTTGATGATGTTGTG
>JAUVDE010000065.1 GCA_030595485.1 Draconibacterium sp. | reverse complement strand
GACGAAGTTGCTATCGTTGGTTTTTCGGATGGGCGCTTCTCCGGAATTACCGTTCCTACCTTGACCTCTGTTGACCAGCATGGTTATGAAATGGGCTCAATTGCCACTAAGATGTTGTTAAAGCGTATTACTGCTGACAAGGAAGAATATCCCTTTGAAACCAAGGTGTTAAATGCCAATTTGATTGTTCGTGGTTCATCACTTATTTAAGTAGACTGATCAGTGTCCAGTCTCAGTAAACAGTCAGTTATCCAATCGTTTCATAAGAGGACAGGCCTCTTTCTATCAATCCAGGAATCAAAACCTTAACTTAGAGAGATGGAGAAGTTCCGAGGAATCGAGGAAATCACTCCTTCGAACTTAGGCAAGGTAAAGATGATGGGTGAAGATAAAAAGCAGCCTTGAATTTTCTGCTTCCCTGCCCGAATTGACTGGTCAGGCGGGGTCTTTGTTTTAAGACAAAGATGAAGGCCTCCGGCAGGAAAGGATATTGTCAAATGAAACCAGACATGTGAAAATTTTATCTATAACAGTAGGAATACTTTCTGATTTGGGCGTATTTTCTAATTATATCTCCATAAAATTCACTTGTGGAAACGAACCCCAAAACATGTTATAGAATATATTTCACTGTTCCGCAAACGTTTGAAATTGCGTTTTTGGGTCAAAAGCATCGATTTTAAGTGGTTTGGAGAATACCGGATTTGGATTTCTAAGCGATTCTGATTTATCTTTGTTTCGGCAAAAATCAAAAGATTACTCCCGTTTCAAATTCAACAGCAAATTTTCGTTTGCTGTAATTTCTATGTACATTTTACGGCATAATAAATTATTAAAACTGTTGTTATGCGCAAAAAACCGACGCTAAGTTTTTGGCAAATATGGAATATGAGTTTCGGGTTTCTTGGAATTCAAATGGGCTTTGCTCTTCAGAATGCCAATGCGAGTAGAATACTTCAAATTTTTGGAGCCGATGTACACGAGCTTTCGTGGTTTTGGATTGTTGCTCCGCTTACCGGATTAATTGTTCAACCAATAATTGGTTATTATAGCGATAAAACATGGACTCGACTTGGGCGAAGAAGGCCGTTCTTTTTAACCGGTGCTTTGCTGGCATCGTGCGGATTGATACTGATGCCCAATGCTGATATGTTTACCGCTTTTATGCCAGCTTTGTGGGTGGGTGCCGGAATGCTTATGATTATGGATGCATCGTTTAATGTTGCCATGGAACCTTTCCGTGCGCTTGTTGCCGACATGCTTCCATCCGATCAACGTACTTTGGGGTTTAGTATTCAAACTGTCCTTATTAGTATTGGAGCAGTAATTGGTTCGTGGTTGCCTTACGCCTTAACAAATTGGTTTGGTATAAGTAACCAGTCTGCCATAGGAGAAGTTCCCTTAAACCTTTTGCTCTCGTTTGTAATTGGAGCCAGTGTTTTGGTTATTAGTATTCTGGTAACTGTTTTTGGAACAAAGGAATATTCTCCGGAAGAAATGGACGAATTTGCCGGCGACGAAGAAGAAGTTGAAGAGGAACAATCGAGTTTATTGAATATTTTTTCCGACTTCAAAAAAATGCCACTTACCATGAAACAGTTAAGTGGTGTTCAGTTTTTTTCGTGGTTTGGTTTATTCGGTATGTGGGTTTTTACTACTCCGGCAATTGCACAACACATTTATAACTTACCATTGAATGATTCTCACAGTGCAGCATTTAATGATGCAGGTGACTGGGTGGGTATTTTGTTTGGCGTGTATAATGCTGTAGCAGGAGTTTTTGCCTTCTTTTTACCGGCAGTTGCACATAAATTTGGTCGACGCCGAACTCATGCTTTCTCACTAATAGTTGGAGGACTTGGTTTAATATCGGTTTATTTTATGCCAAACGAAAACTGGTTAATTCTATCCATGTTTGGCATAGGTATAGCCTGGGCAAGTATTTTGGCTATGCCATACGCAATTTTAGCCGGTTCAATACCCGCTAAAAAAATGGGAGTTTACATGGGGATATTCAATTTCTTTATCGTAATCCCGCAAATAGTCAATGCTCTAATTGGTGGTCCGATTGTAAAATATTTATACAACGGAAATACAATATTTGCAATTGTAGCAAGTGGTGTATCATTATTGATAGCTGCTGCACTTGTATCAAGAGTTACGGATGTTGACGACAAACCCGCAATTTAAAAACGAATTAAGATTTAAAAGATGAAGGATTATATAATTCATCACGATTGGAAGATAATTGAGGAGGGTTTTCAGCCTGAACTCAACCGCATTTCCGAAAGCTTATTTAGCATTGGAAATGGAAAGATGGGACAACGTGCCAATTTTGAGGAAAAATATTCAGGAGATACATTAAACGGGACTTACGTTGCCGGAATTTATTATCCGGATAAAACACGAGTTGGGTGGTGGAAAAATGGTTACCCCGAGTACTTTGCCAAAATTATTAACTCCACCAATTGGATTGGTATTGGAGTTAAAATAAATGGCGAAGAACTTGATTTGGCAAAGGCAAAAGTATTGTCGTTTACACGCGAACTGGATATGCAGCATGGTTTGTTAAACCGGAGTTTTGTGGCCAAATTACCCAATGGAAACCAAGTGGAAGTTAGCTCGCATCGTTTTGTAAGTATTACTGCCACCGAAATTGGAGCCATTCGATATACCGTAAAAGCACTTAACTTTTCGGGTGAAATTAAAGTTACTCCTTATCTAGATGCCAACGTGGTAAACGAAGACTCAAATTACGATGAAAAGTTTTGGATTGAAGTTTCACGAGCTGTTGGTGGCCGCGAAGGTTACATTACAGTTGAAACACTAAAAACGCAATTTCAGTTGTGTACCGGAATGTGGTTCCAATTATTGAAAAATGGACAAAAAGTAGAATCAGAAATAACGAATTTGGACAAGGGGAAATATGTCGAGGCCTCGCAGAGTGTCTCGGTAAGTGAGGGTGATGAAATAGTTGTTGAGAAATTCTCATCGACTGTTTCGTCCCTTTATTATGAAAACGACTTGCTGGTTGAAAAAGCCAAGGAAGCCATTGATTTGGCAGCAGAAGCCGGTTTCGACACCTTATTCGAAGCACATAAAAACTACTGGTTAGACAAATGGGAAACCAGTGATATAAAGATTGAA
The DNA here is from genome assembly GCA_030595485.1 of Draconibacterium sp. GTDB lineage: Bacteria > Bacteroidota > Bacteroidia > Bacteroidales > Prolixibacteraceae > Draconibacterium. The sequence goes on along the minus strand of JAUVDE010000065.1, from coordinate 8,845 downwards.
GGCGACGTGGCTGCTCAGCAGGGCATTCGCTTTAATATCTTTCAGCTAAACCAAACCTATACTGGCGAGGATGAAAGATTAAACATTGGCCCCAAAGGGTTTACGGGCGAAAAATATGGTGGTGTAACTTATTGGGACACCGAAGCCTTTTGCTTGCCGTTTTATTTGAGTACTGCTCCTCAGGAAGTGTCGAAAAATCTTTTGGTGTATCGTCGTAAACACCTTGAAAAAGCCATTGAAAATGCTGCGAAGCTGGGTTTTAACAACGGAGCAGCATTGTATCCAATGGTAACCATTAATGGTGAGGAATGCCATAACGAATGGGAAATTACCTTTGAAGAAATTCACCGAAATGGGGCAATTGCCTATGCCATTTACGATTATATAAACTACACGGGAGATAAAGAATACCTGGCCCCACAAGGTTTTGAAGTGTTGTTAGGAATTAGTCGTTTTTGGAGTCAACGGGTAAACTGGTCGGTAGCCAAACAAAAGTATGTAATGCTGGGTGTTACCGGTCCTAACGAATACGAAAACAACGTAAATAATAATTTTCACACTAGCTACATGGCGGTTTGGACTTTAAAATATACACTAGAGGTAATCGATTATCTGAAAAAAGAGATTCCATTTTTATTTGAGGAATTGGTTCAGAAATGGAAGTTTAATGAGTTGCAGGAAACGGCTCAGTGGGCTGAAATTATTGATAAAATGTACTTTCCGCGCGATGAGAAACGCGGCATTTATCTTCAGCAAGATGGCTTTTTAGATAAAGACTTAACTCCTGTTGCCGAGCTTCCAGCTAATAATTTTCCCATTAATCAAAAATGGTCGTGGGATAGAATTTTGCGCTCGCCGTACATAAAACAAGCCGATACTTTGCAAAGTTTATACCTGTTTCAGGAAGATTTTAGTAATGAAGAGCTAAAGCGTCACTTCGATTTTTACGAGCCTTTAACGGTTCACGAATCGTCACTTTCGCCCTGTGTGCATTCTATTCTGGCAGCAAAAATTGGTTGCCAGGATAAGGCTTACGAAATGTATTTGCGTACTTCGCGCCTCGATTTAGATGATTACAATAACGACACCGAAGATGGTTTGCACATTACAAGTATGGGAGGAACATGGATGTCTTTTGTAATGGCCTTTGGTGGCATGCGTGTTGTAAATGGCAAGCTCATGTTCAATCCATTTATTCCCGAATCGTGGAAATCTTATGCATTCAGAATCGATTTTGGAGGAGCACATCTTGAAGTAAAAAAGGAGGGCAATGTTTTCTTTATTATTAACCATTCAGCAGTCGAAGTTTCGGTAACTATTTGGGATAAGGAATACCAGATTGAAGGAAATGCAAAAATGGAGTTTAAAAAATAGAAGAGTCTTCTGATTTACCTCGGACTTCAGTCCGGGGATTAAAAGAGAATAATAAAATAAGTGCATCCTCATTCGATGATTGAAAAAAGGAAAAACCATGCACCGCATACTCAAAAGTTCAATAAAATGAAAAATCTAATTACGCTACTAATCATCCTAATTACGCTGAATATAACTGCGCAAGAGGTTTTACGTGTTGAGCCGCCAAATTGGTGGGCAGGAATGAAAACGCAAGACCTGCAGTTGCTGGTTTATGGCGAGAATATTTCAACAACTGACGTAGCAATCGACTACGAAGGTGTTGAAGTAATTTCGGTAACTAAAGTTGAAAATGCAAATTACCTGTTTGTTGATTTGAAAGTAGCTAAGGATGTAAAGCCTGGCAAATTCGATATTCAGTTTAAGCAGGGAGAAAAGGTAGTTGATACCTATTCGTATGAATTTTGGGAAAGAAAAGAAGCTTCTGCTGAACGTGAAGGTTTTAACAGCGAAGATGTTATTTACCTTATTACACCCGACCGTTTTGTAAATGGCGACCCAAGCAACGACGAAGTGGACGGTATGAAAGAAAAGCTCGACCGCAATTATAATTACGGACGTCATGGTGGTGATTTACGTGGAATAATTAACTCTTTAGATTATTTGCAAGAGATGGGTTTCACGGCTGTTTGGTTAAATCCGGTGTTGGAGAATGACATGAAAGAAGCGTCGTATCATGGTTATGCATGTACCGATTTTTATCAGGTCGATCGTCGTTATGGAAGCAATGATGAGTACCGCGAATTAAACGAGGAATTGGACAAGCGCGGAATGAAACTGATTATGGACTTGATTTTTAATCACTGTGGTTCGGAACATTGGTGGATGCACGACATGCCCATGAAAGGCTGGATTAACAATTACCCGGATATAAAAATTACCAATCACCGCCGCACGGTAAATCAAGACCCTCATGCTTCTCAATCCGATGTAAAAGGAATGGTAGACGGTTGGTTTGTAACCGCCATGCCCGATATGAACCAGAAAAATCCTTTCTTGGCAAAATACCTGATTCAAAATAGTATTTGGTGGGTTGAGTATGTGGGATTAGAGGGAATTCGTCAGGATACCTGGCCTTACCCCGATAAGAATATGATGACAGATTGGACAAAGGAATTACTGGAAGAATATCCAAACTTTAATATTGTTGGAGAAGAGTGGACTACGAACCCGGCAATTGTTTCGTACTGGCAAAAAGGAAAATACAACGCCGATGGCTATAAAAATTACGCACCAAGTATGATGGATTTTCCACTGCAAAGTGCCGTATCTGAAGGCTTAAAAGAAGACGAAAGTTGGGGTGGTGGTTTGATTAAAATTTACGAAGCCATTTCAAATGACTTTCAATATCCGAATCCGGAAATGTTAACCATTTTTCCGGATAACCACGATATGTCGCGTTTTTACGTGCAGGTGAACGAAGATGTGGATTTACTTAAAATGGGTGTTGCATTTTTTCTAACGACCCGCGGTATTCCTCAAATTTATTATGGTACCGAAATTTTGATGCGTCACGAAGGTAGCGAGCATGGCGATATTCGTGCTGATTACCCCGGTGGTTGGGAAGGCGACAAAGTAAATGCCTTTACTGGAGAAGGAATGAGCAACGAAGCAAAAGACATGAAGGAATTTGTGTCAAGGGTTCAGAACTGGCGTAAAGATGCCAATGTTATCCACGATGGCAAATTGATGCACTTTATTCCTGAAGATGCAACTTACACTTATTTCCGTTATACCGACGATGAGGCAGTTATGGTTATACTGAATAAAAATGAAGAAGCAAAAACCATTAAAACCGATCGTTTCGAAGAAGTAATTTCAGATTACAAATCTGGAAAGGAAATTATCTCAGGAAAAACTATTTCTGATATTTCAGAAGTTACAGTTCCTGCAAAATCGGCAGTAATTATTGAGTTAAGTAAATAAAATTAGAATACTGATAACGCAGATTAAGCAGAATTTCTCTGATTAATCTGCGTTCCAACATCATGAAAAAACTATCAACACTATTAATCGTTTTTGCACTTTTTGCTTGCCAGCCCACTCAAAAAATAGAGCCAATTCAACCAGAAACTCCACAAGGAAAATTTGTTGTTTACCAGGTTTTTATCCGTTTATTTGGGAACACAAACACCACCAATAAACCTTGGGGAACTCTTGACGAAAATGGTGTTGGGAAGTTTAACGACTTCACCGATGCGGCTCTCAAAGAGTTAAAGTCAATGGGGATTACGCACATGTGGTATACCGGAGTTCCACATCATTGTGTAATTACTGATTATACAAAATATGGTATTTCAAATGACGATCCTGATGTGGTAAAAGGACGGGCAGGTTCGCCTTATGCAGTTAAAGATTATTACAATGTAAACCCTGATTTAGCAAGCGACCCGGCCTTACGATTGGAGGAATTTGAAGCTTTAATTGAACGTACCCATAAGCATGGAATGAAAGTGATTATCGACATTGTCCCTAATCATGTGGCACGTAACTACAAATCAATTTCGAAACCTGAGGGTGTTTCCGATTTTGGAGAAGATGACGATACAACTGTCGAATATAAACGCAATAACAATTTCTACTACATTCCAGGAGAAGCTTTTAAAGTGCCCGAGAGTTTAAATAACTATCAGTCATTGGGCGGTGAAAAACATCCTTTGGTTGATGGAAGATTTGATGAAAATCCTGCAAAATGGACAGGAAATGGTTCGCGTTTAGCACAACCTCATTTTTACGATTGGTACGAAACAGTAAAAGTAAATTATGGTGTTAAACCCGATGGAACTTATGATTTTGACCTGCTTCCCGAAGGTTTTGAAAATAAAGATTATAAAGCACACTTTAATTTTTGGTTAGACAAAAAAGTACCCGGTTCGTGGATTAAGTTTTTAGAAATTACTTCGTATTGGATGAACAAAGGTGTTGATGGTTTCCGTTACGACATGGCCGAAATGGTACCTGTGGAGTTTTGGAGTTACATGAATTCATCCTTAAAAATGAAAAACCCCGAAGCTTTTCTTTTGGCAGAAGTTTACAATCCTAGCCTTTACCGTGATTATATCCACAAAGGGAAAATGGATTATCTCTACGACAAAGTAGAGCTTTACGATACTTTGAAACACATTATGCAAGGGCATGGTAGTACCGATAATCTCCAAGCAATTTATAATGGTTTGGCCGATATTGAGCACCACATGTTGCATTTCCTTGAGAACCATGACGAGCAACGAATTGCCAGTAAAGATTTTGCCGGAAGTGCAGAAAAAGGAAAGCCGGCAATGGTGGTTTCAACTTGTTTAAGTACTGCGCCAACTATGCTTTATTTTGGGCAAAATGTGGGTGAACCCGGTGATGGCGACATGGGCTTTGGCGATGAAACACGTACTTCTATTTTTGATTATTGCGGTGTTCCTGCACATCAGCGTTGGATGAACGATGGAAAATTTGATGGCAGACAATTAACCGCTGCCGAAAAAGACTTGAATAACTTTTACAAAACACTTCTAAGCTTTTCATCAAAGTCGCCTGCATTAATGGGGGAATATAAAGAGATTCATTCGTACAATCGTGAAAACACGGAGAATTATAACGACAAGATCTTTTCTTTTGTGCGATGGAAGGATGAGGAGCGCTTGCTCATCGTCAGCAACTTTGAAGAGCTTGCTCACAAGTTTCAGTTAAAATTGCCAAAGGAGTTAATAGAAGAGTGGCAATTACCAGATGGTACTTATGCGCTTGTCGACCAATTATCGGGTAATCAAGATTTCGAATTAGAGGTAAAAGAAGGTGAGGCTAGTATTAATTTGAAGCTTAAAGAATTAGGGTCGTTTATCCTTAAATTGCAATAAAATTCATTTGTTTCATTTTCTCTAAACCTTTTCTCTAAATCAGTGTTTACTATTATAACGAATCCGTTCTAGGATTCTACCACGAAAGTGGTTTGGTTTTTGGGTTAGGTTAGGTTTAGGTTGATTGAGAAAAGGCTGGTTGTTGAACCGGCCTTTCTATTTTTATAAACTTTCTTATGGCCATACTTCTTCAATTTTTAATTCAATCGGGTCAATTCTCTTTAATACAATTTTAAAATCAGTTTGCTGTTTTCCTCGAACTTCAAAAACAGCTTTGAAATTTCTAGATGGGAAATCTTTTATTTGTTGTTGTAAAAATTCTAAATTCTCAGGCTCACTTAAGTATTTAATGCTTGCAACATTTCCAATATCAGTATTACACATCAAAGCCATTACATTTCTTTTGTCCGAGGTTTGAAAGTAAATAAATGTGGCATACTCCAGATTAAGAAAGTCGCTGCTTCCTGAGTTGAAAACAAATGTGGAATCTTTTATTGAATATGATAGTTGTGAATGTTCAATGTTAAATGAAACGCCAATCTTTTCATAAGCTTTTTTAAGGATATTTTGTGTTTTGTACGAGCCAATAAAAATGGAATTTGATGCTGTTAAATGTTCCCATTCAAGGTTGCTTGAATATCGCAAATCAATATCAACCTCCCCTCCTCCCAAGGTATTCATCACCTTATATAAACAAAAAGGTCCTTGTTGGTTAATGTAAGTTTGTTCGGTTTTCTTAAAATTATCGGCTATTTCCGGATTTTTTTCCACTAATTCATCAAAATCCACTTCTGAGTTTATGTTCATTAACCTTGTGGCGTGCATGCCCAAAGCATTTCGTGTATTTACAAAATAATGGTCGCCTAAAATTATGAGCGTTGGAAAATCTGAATCATAAATTTCTTTCCACATAAAGCTACTGGTAACTTTTGACCTTTTTTTTGAAGGAAAAATAACAAGAGAGAGCAGCAGGAATATTAAACTAGCAGCAAGTATTATTGGAGATAGTTTAGCTATTTTATTTTGAATAATTACTTTCTTATTTAGACTAAAAGTAACCGAATAAGCACCCTTGGGAATTGATAAAATAACCTCGTCAGATATACCTTCTTGTTTGTAATATTCGTTAAGCTTTTTACGTAGATTATGAATATAAATACGGATATTTTTTTCTTTCCCTTGATTGTCTTTTTGTCCAAATACCTCATAGGCAATTTCAAACTCTTTTGGGATCTCTCCTTTAAGTGATTTTTCAACAAGATATTTTAATAGTTCTTTAACCACAACCGATTTTGAAAAACACTGACTGTGGAAAACTTTTGTAAGGTGTTTATTTATTTGTTGAGCCTTTGGCATTAACTTATTGATAATGACTTTTGTTAAAGTCAAAGTTAACGTTTTTTTTACATAAAAAAAGAGAATAACATTTGCGCTAACCGGAAAGTCACTAAATTGAGGACAAGTTTCTTAACGAGCAGAAATTTCATTAACTATACTAACGATATCAAATATGGAACATTCAAGAAGATCATTTTTAAAGAAAACCGTAGCAGCTAGTACTGCGGCGATTGTAGCTCCAACTATTGTTTCGGCAAAAGTATTTGGGGCAAACGACCGCATTAATGCTGCTGTTTTAGGAGTTAACGGACGTGGGAAAAACCACATTAGCAGCCTCATGAATATGGAAAATGTGCAAGTAACAACCTTGTGCGATCCGGACATGAATCTTTTAGTCGATCGACAAAAATCATTTGAAGATAAATACGATGCTGACGTGACATTGGAACAAGATCTTCGCCGTGTTTATGACGATAAAGATATTGATGTTGTTAGTATAGCATCGCCAAATCATTGGCATGCACTATCAGTAATTTGGGCGTGCCAGGCAGGTAAAGATTGCTACGTTGAAAAACCAGGCTCACATAATATTTGGGAAGGCCGGAAAATGGTTGAGGCTGCTCAAAAATACGATCGTATTGTTCAGCATGGTGTTCAACTAAGAAGCTCGCCTGCGGTAAACGAAGCTATTGAGTTAATACGCGATGGTTATATTGGCCGGGTGTACATGGCTCGTGGTTTGGTTTTTCGTTGGAGAGGTGATATTGGTGATCAAGGATTTTCTCCGGTTCCCGATGGTGTAGATTACGATCTTTGGACTGGTCCTGCTCCTATGCGCCCTTTTACCCGAAACTTGGTGCATTACAACTGGCACTGGCATTGGGATTACGGAAATGGAGATGTGGGCAACCAGGGAATTCACGAAACCGACCTTTGTATGTGGGGCTTGGATGTTGGTCTTCCAACAAAAATTACATCGATGGGTGGTAAATTCCTTTGGGACGATTGTAAAGAAGTTCCCGAAGTGCTTACATCAATTTATAATTACCCCGATGAAGATAAAATTATTCAGTTTGAAGTGCGTCCATGGTGTACAAATACAGAAGATGGAGCCACCGTTGGAAATATTTTCTACGGCGATAAAGGTATAATCGTAGTTGATGGTTACGATAAATACAAATCGTATTTAGGAAAGAATAGAGAGCCTGGTAAATCCGGAGACGATGGTGTAAAATCAGCATCGGGTATGGACAGAGGTGCTGGTGGAACGGATGGGCACTTTGCCAACTTTATTGAAGCAGTTCGTGCACACGACAAAACCATATTAAATGGTCCTGTCGAAACTGCACACTTGTCGTCAGGTTTGGCGCATCTTGGAAATATCGCTTATCGTTTAGGTAAAGTACTGACTTTCAATCCAAGTTCCGAGACTTTTGTAAATGATCCGGAAGCGGATGCAATGCTTACACGAAATTATCGTGGTGAATATGTTGTACCAAGTAAAGTTTAAAATCATTAAGATGAAATTCAAAACAATTGTATTAATAGGCTTTTTAAGTGGTTGTATGCTTTTTAGTAATTGCCAAAACAAACCAACAATCGAGCTTCAGGAAAATAAGGCCGAAAAGAAAGTAGATGTTCTTGTGGATGGAAAACTTTTCACTTCATACATCTACCCCGAGAATGTAAAAAAACCGGTTTTGTGGCCGGTTATGTCGCCTGCAGGAAATATGCTAACACGTAGTTATCCAATGGTGAATAAAGAAGGAGACCGTTCGGATCATCCGCATCATGTTGGTGTGTGGCTCAATTATGGCGATGTAAATGGCCTCGATTTTTGGAATAACTCGGAAGCCATTGCACCCGAAAAACGTGACGGTTACGGAAGTATTTTTCATAAATCGGTTGACAAAGTAGAAAGTGGAAATGGGAAGGCAACATTGGAAACGAGTTCTGCTTGGAAATCTCCCGACAATACTACCATGCTGAAAGAACAAACTAGTTTTGAGTTTTCAGCGATTGGGAATGTGCGTATAATTGATCGTTCAACTACTTTAAAGGCAGTTATCGACGAAGTAAAATTTACCGATAACAAAGAAGGGATGTTTGCGATTAGGGTTGCACGCGAGTTGGAACTGCCATCGCGAAAACCAACCGAGCTAGTTGATTCGCATGGTGTTATTACCAAAGTAGATAAAATGGACAATACTTATGTGAAAGGAAATTATCGAAGTGCCGAAGGTGTT
>JAUVDE010000094.1 GCA_030595485.1 Draconibacterium sp. | reverse complement strand
ACCAATTCCGCCATCCGGGCAAACTTCCTTATTGGAAATTGGTCTGCAAAACTAAGTATTTCAGTTGAATTCCCAAAAACAATTTTAAGAAATTGATTACTTACAATATTAGAACTCACTAATTCAATAAAAAACCCGTTCCCTGTAAGCAAGTTACAATGAAACGGGTCTTCAAATATTTTTAAATTTTGCTAACTAGCAATCTCCTTTTTTGTATCTAATTTACGTACAACATACCCATAAATTATAAGCGCAACAGCAGATACTATTGCAATGCCAACAAAATAATACCATATATAATGTGCATTGCTGTAATTCTCAATTTTCTGGGTTTCCGTTAATAATGCCAACGGTTCAATATTTCCCTGTTCAAATATTACTTGTTGTTCTGAAGTAAGAAGCAACCTAGGATCCGGACAGAATTTCTCAAGTAAGACACCCGACATTACAAATCCTAAAATAGATGATAAAAACGAGTGTAAATGGCTAAATCCAAGATACAGTCCTTCTTCACCCTTTGGAGCTTGTAGCGAGAAATATTCAAGGAAACGTGGTGAAATAAAAGTTTCGGCAAAACCTTGAAAAGCAATACCCACAACCATCATAAACGCAACCGGGTGCATCCCAATAATATTTCCGGCAGGCATCAAGTTTCCGGCAGCCATAAATAATGCTGAAACCGGCATAATAAACATACCAACTGTCATACTAAACAGCGCCGTTCGTTTACGCAAAAAATGCGTTACAAAACCTACAGTAGTAAATACAATTAATGGATTTACGTTGGCATACCACGATGGAGAAGCTCCCTCGCCAGCTAAACGTAAAACATATTTAGGCATGGTTGCATACATTTGGTGTTGCACCATCCAAAAGCCTGTTATAATTAGAATAAGAACTACCAAACGGGTATTTGACATTACACGAAGAAATGCTGCCCAAAGTTCTGCAATTGTTTTTCCTTCACCATCGTGTTCCTTACTTTTAAACATGAAGAAAACCACAATAAAACCCAGTAATGTCATTACTGCCGAGAAATAACTTATCCAAATTAAACCTTCATTTCCCATTGCTTCGCGTAAAGGTTTTACTATCGTTTTACCCGAAAAGGCACCAATATTTACCATGGCGTAGAAAATACTATAACCACGCGCACGGTTTTCTTTCGTTGTTTCTTTGGCAACAGTTCCGGTAATTACCGATTTAATAAACGAACCTCCTAAAATAATTAATGCCATTACCGGAACGATTGCATAACGTTGCGCTGCGGTATCTAAACCATGAAAAACCGTTTTATCGCCATATTCAACCAAACCTGCCGATTCGAAAAAAGTTGGTAAAAGCCCCATACCTGCATAACCGAGTGTGAGCAAACCAAAGGCCAGCATCAACGATTTTCGGAAACCAATTTTATCGGCATAAGCACCGGCAAAAGTTGGTAGTAGATATAAAATAGCAGAAAAGGTTCCTGCAATTGCTGCAGCCTCAATATCTCCAAATCCAATAATTCTCGATAAATAAAGCGTTATTACAATAAAGACTCCGTAATAAGCTGCTCGTTCAAATAATTCCACCGTGTTGGCTACCCAAAACGCCCGTGGAAACATCCAGGTTTCTTTCTTCTCGTTTGTCATAATTTAGCTTTTAAAGCTCACAAAAGTAATAGCTTAATCGGTTTGTCAAAATGACTTCTGTTTGCTAATCATAATCATTTTGTTTTTATCACCCTATACTTTTTTCTACCTTAGAACCGTCCTAAGAACTGTTTCTCATGAATCCATTCGAAGAAAAAACACAATTTGAAAACATACAAAAAGGAGATGAAAAGGCTTTTGAACAGCTTTTTAATTCTTATTATGGGCATTTGTGTGTATTCGCCTCAAGAATTATCGAGAATGAAATTGCTGCAGAAGAAATTGTGCAGGATTTTTTTGTGAAATTTTGGGAGAAAAAAAATCAGCTTTCTGTTGAATCTTCTTTGAAAAATTATCTTTTTCGTTCAGTAAAAAACCTGTGTTTGAACTTTATTAAGCACAATAAAATAAAAACACAGTACGCCCAACACATGATTGCGGAGGCTGAAAAAAATAATTTCAAAGACAATTTTATTGAGGTTGATTTAGCTAAAAAGATTGAAGAAAGTATTCAATCGCTTCCCGAAAAACGACAAGAAATTTTTAGAATGAGCAGGGAAGACGGTTTAAAGTACCGCGAAATTGCCGAAAAACTTAAAATTTCGATTAAAACTGTTGAAGCTCAAATGGGACTGGCTTTCAAAACTTTACGAGACAAATTAAAAGATTACAACACCTTTCTGTTTTTAATTTGTGGCTTTAAGGCGAAATAGATAGAAGCTACCTAAATTTTATTCTTTAGAATTATGATGATGAATTTTTTATTTAGACAAAGTAAAACTGACGCGAATAGCCATAGCTATTTAAGGAATTTTTGCAGAAGTATAAATGAAAAAGACAAATCAGAAAATAAAATGAATAATTTTTAGATAGCTTCTTAGGGGTAAAATAGTTGTGTAATGTCATATTAGTGTAATGAAGAAAAAGGAGAACATAGAAAATTTGGATTGGGATTTGCGCGGCAAACATTTGACCGACGAATGCAACTCGCAAGAAAAATTAGAGGTGGAGACTTGGTTAAGTCAAACTGACGAAAACCGGGACGAAGTGGAGCAGGACAAATCTATGCTTAACAAAATTGACACTTATTATCAGGCAAAGAAGTTCGATTCGAACACTGCCTGGAAAAATGTACATACACAAATAAGCCCAACGAAAGTAAAATCTATTCAGCACAAAAACAGAAGAAAGGAGACAATTGCACAATTTTACAAATATGCTGCTGTTATTGTAGTTGCACTTTTTCTGGGCTCAATTGGATATTTTATTGGTTTCAGAAATCAGACTACGGCTGTTTACAGCGAAGTTATTTCGGTTGAAAACCAGGTTTTAAACGAATATGTTTTACCCGATGGTTCGGTAGTTACTTTAAACGGTGACTCGAAACTTCTGTTTCCCAAAAAATTTAAGGGCGACATTCGAGAAGTAACCATTATTGGTGAAGCATTTTTCGATGTCTTACCTAATCCCGAAAAGCCTTTTGTTATAAACGCCGGCAATGCACAAGTAAAAGTTTTAGGTACCTCTTTTAATGTGTGCGCTTACCCTGAAAACGAAACTATTGAGGTTATTGTAAAAACAGGTAAGGTGCAGGTAATCAGCAAAAACACCGATTTACTTGCCGAAAACCGAGAGATATTTTTAACGCCCGGAGAAAAAGGAACACTGTTTAGAGAAAGCCATTTACTCGAGAAAACGGTTAATCTGAATCCAAACTTCCTTGCCTGGAAAACACACGACCTTGTTTTTAACAAAGTTCCGTTACAAGATGTAATTCGATGTCTGGAAAAAGCTTACCACGTTGAAATCGAAGTAACTGATCCCGTGTTAAATGATCTTGTGTATGAAGGTCATTTTGACCAAAAACCGATTGATTTTGTTTTGGATGTAATTCGGCTCTCGTTCAATTTAGATTTATCGGTTGAAGACAAACATTATGCCCTTAGTAGCCGTACTAGTAAACAGTAAAGCCTTAAAGTCATGAAAAATTTATTAAATAAAACTTATTTGATTATTGTTTTGGCAGCCCTTGTTTTTGTACTTATTCCGAAAACACAATTTGCGCAGGATAACAAAAGCCAGGCACTCGATCAAAATATTAGCATTTATGCTGAAGATGAAAACTTAGAAGATGTAATTGAAAAAATATGTAAGTATTTAGACCTCGATTATTCATACAACTCTAAATTAGTTTCCGATAAAAAAATTAGCTTAAATATTTCGAACAAGCCCATAAAATATGTGCTCGATAAGCTAATGAAAGACTTCTATCTTCTTTTCGAAATTGAAGATAACTTACTTGTGGTACGCGATTATGTGCCACTTGATAAGAGTATCAATTTTCAACAGAATAACCAGCAACATTTTGGGAATAACCGTGGATTTTTATTCGATAACCAACGCGACAAGCGCATCACATTGAAATTTAAATCGGCAAGTAACCTAATTATTATTCCGGTTACCATCAACGATTCCGATACTTTAAATTTCATTCTCGATACCGGTGTGCGTTACCCAATTATTACCGAGTTACCTTTTGTTAACAAGCTGGAATTAAATTATATGATGCCGGTTGAAATTAAAGGTTTAGGCGATGGAAATAATCTTACTGCTTACCGCTCGGGTAACAATACCATGCAAATTGAAGGTTTAACTGCGCGTAACCAGGAAGTACAAATGATAATCGACGAGAACTTCCAAATTTCGCATATGTTGGGCATTCCGGTACATGGCTTAATTGGGTTCAACCTATTTAAAGATTACGTAGTTGAAATTGATTACTTAAACGAAAAGCTTACGCTGCACAAACCAGAATATTACAAATACAAAGACCGTAAAAAAGACATTATTATGCCTTTGCATTTTGATGGAAATAAACCATTTGTACGCACCACTATTGTTACCGACGAGCTTAAAGAAGTTCCTGTAAAACTATTAGTCGACACCGGTGCCAGCGATGCACTTTGGCTTTCGGAAAGTTCGGACGAAAACATTAAACTGCCGCAAAACAGTATAGAAACATTCTTAGGACGCGGATTAAGCGGTGATTTATACGGAACAAAAGGACGCATTGATGGTATTTGGGTAGGACCACTAATTCTACCACAGCCAATTGTTGCCTTCCCGAACTCGGAAGTAATCGACCAATTAATTTCGTCGAACGATAGAAACGGAACCATCGGAGCCGAAATTTTACGTCGCTTTTTTGTCACTATCGACTACCGAAACAGCCGTTTAACCTTGCGACCAACCCATAAAATTAAAGAAGAGTTTAATTACAACATGAGCGGAATGGAAGTAACTAATCCAATGCCTGGATTGCCTGTTTTCACCATTGCAAATATTCGCGAAAACTCTCCAGCATATTTTGCCGGCTTACAAGAAAACGACCAGATTCTTTCGATTAACAGCAGCCATCATAAATCGATTGATTTAAATGATATTAACCTTTTGCTTCAAAGTAAAGAAAACAAGAAAATTAAACTTAAAGTGCTCCGCAACGGAGAAGAATACAAAACTTCATTCGAGCTGAAAAAGATGTTCTAGTCTGTAGAAATATTGTTATATCTTAGACTCTTAATGCATCGAATAAAAATAGTCATATTATTAACTATCCTGTTGCTTTCCCTTTTTTCAAAGGCTCAGCAGCAGGATGGTTCTGTTTTTGAACGACGGATTACAATAAATCAGAAAAAACAAACACTCGATTTTATATTCGAACAAATTAGCTGGCAGGCCGGTGTATACTTTTCCTACGATGCATCTATAATCGATACACATAAAATATATTCGGTTGATGTGGATAATAAATCGCTTTACACGGTTTTACACCAAATGTTAGATCCCGATCAGTACCAGCTTAAAGAAAAAGAGAACCAAATTATTATTACCGAAAAAAAGTCTGCTGTTGTTGCAAGTACACCTAAAACCGACAGCATTCAACCCCAATACTTTTTCCTTTCAGGTAGGTTGATTGAAGAGAAAAAAGGGCGACCCGTGCGTTATGCTTCCGTGTCGATATTTAACAAACCCATTGGCACCATTAGTAATACCGATGGTGAATTTATTTTGAAACTTCACCCCGATAACATTCGCGACACACTTATTATTTCAAGCATGGGTTACGCACAAATTAGTATACCCGCTTATCAACTTTTAGATGATGATTTATATATTCTGAAACCAGTTTCAATTCGGATAAAAGAAGTTAGAGTAACAGCAATAAGCAGCAAACATCTTCTAAAAAACATACGCGATAATTTAAAAAAGAATTACAGTTCGAACAATAAATTAATGACCTCGTTTTATCGCGAAACAGTTAAACAAGATGGCGCTTATATTAATGTTTCGGAAGCAATAATTGAAATACTTAAGGCGCCTTATATAAACTCGTCGCGTAGCGATTTGGTGCGCTTATTAAAAGGACGTAAAAGCCCGGATGTGCAACCTTTTAAATGGTTAAATTTCAAACTACAAGGTGGCCCGTTTACCATTACTCAACTGGATGCCGTTAAAATTGATGAAAACTTTTTGGATAAAGAATACGAAGACCTTTATCATTACGAAATCGATAGAATAATTTGGTACAATAATTATCCCGTTTATGTTGTAAAGTTTCATCCGAATTTTTCCAATTTTTTCCCATTGTTTGAAGGAGAAATGTATGTTCATCGAGAAACATTTGCCGTAATTCATGCCGAGTACAGATTGAATAAAATAGGCTTGCACAAAGCCGAAGATATAATGATTAGGAAAAAACCCCGAAAAGTAAAGGCACGTCCAAGCTATGTTCAGTACCATGTTACCTACCAACAATACCAAGGAAAATGGCAGCTGGCAACAGCACAAGCTTCGGTTAAATTTAAAATTCGCAGCAAACGCGACAAGTTAAACTCCGAGTTTCACAGTGTTTCCGACTTGCTGATTACTGACATTCAATCGACTGATTTAAAACGCTTTGCAAAAGACGAAAAATTTACGCTGTACGATATATTTGTTGAAGAACTAGGCAGGTACGACTCACAATTTTGGGAAAACTACAACATCATTAAACCCAACGAAAACCTACGAAAAGCGTTTAAAAATGCTTCCCTTAACTGATTGTGTGCTGCTTTGAACGATTTTGCGTAATTTCGCCCCACATAAAATTTAACAATGGAACAATACAGCACCAGGCAAAATAAAATAGCAAAGCTTCTTCAGCGCGAAATGGCTGGCATTCTTTTACAAGTAAACAAAGCAAATTTTACAGGAAAACTAATTAGTGTATCTGTTGTACGGATTACTAAAGATTTGGGAATAGCACGAATCTATTTAAGTATTTTTCCTTCTGATTACGCTGAGGAAATTTTAAAATTTCTAAAGGTAAACACCAAACAATTGCGTGGCGAGTTAGGACGAAAAGTTGGGAAAAGTTTACGCGTAACTCCTAACCTTGAATTTTACATCGACGACAGTCTCGATTACATTGATAATATTAATACTTTATTGGATAAATAAGTCCAATATTTTGAGCTTTTCGGCGTTTAAAATTCAAATACTAAGCGATTGAACTTACCATTTTTTATAGCAAAACGATACCTGTTGTCAAAGAAGAAACAGAATATTATTAACATAATATCTGGAATTTCCATAGCAGGAATAATCGTTGGAACCATGGCAATTATTATTGTGGCTTCTGTTATGAATGGTTTTAGTTCGCTTCTCGAAGTATTTTATAGCGACTTCGATCCGGATATAAAAATTACGGCCGTTGAAGGGAAAATGTTTGAACCCAATCCGTCTTTTACGGATGATATTAAAGCCATAAACGGAGTAATTTCGTATGCCGAAATTGTGGAAGAGATGGCCTTTTTAAAGTATGGCAAACAACAATATCCGGCTATCGTAAAGGGCGTACCCAAAAACTACACCGATTATACCAACATTGATAAACGCATTACTGAAGGTGAATATTACCTCGAAAAAGACGGAATCAATTATACCGTTTTAGGTCGGGGAGTTGCAAACAACTTGCAAGCCGGAGTTTCTTTTCTCGAGCCAATTCGCATCTATTTTCCTAAAAAAGGAAAGCAGGTTTCTCTTAATCCATCGCGTTCGTTTAACACCGATTATATATTTCCATCAGCAGTTTTTGCCATTCTCGAAGATGTAGACGCCCAATATATTTTAGTGTCGAAAAAATATGCTGCTAAATTATTCGAAAGTGACGATAAAATATCTGCGATTGAATTGGATTTAGATGATTCTGAAGATGCTAAAGCAATTCAAAAAACGATTCAAAAAATAGTAGGCGATGGGTTCCACGTGAAAAACAAAGAACAACAGCGCGATTTGATTTATAAAACCATGAAATCGGAAAAAACATGGGTTTTTATAATCCTGGTTTTTATTCTTCTCCTAGCTTCCGGAAATATGATTGGCAACCTTACCATGCTATACATCGATAAAAAAGAGGATATTTCTATCCTCCGAAGCATGGGACTTCCTATAAAAAACATCAATCGTATTTTTCTTTACCAAGGATGGCTAATTTCTTTTGTTGGCGGTGTTCTCGGAACTGTTTTAGGCGTTCTTTTCTGTTGGCTTCAAGCTGAATTTGGATTAATACAACTCCCCGGAGATGGTGCATCATTTGTGATTTTGGCCTATCCAGTTCAGCTAATTTTTAGCGATATTTTGCTGGCATTTCTGGCAATTATGGTTATTGGCTTTATCGCTTCATGGTATCCGGTAAAATTTATGTCGCAAAAACACCTTGCCGAATCAAACATTACCTAACCTGATTTTTCTTAGATTTTCGCCCTTATTTTTGTTTTATCTTGCACGCCTAATTACTAATAAACTGAAATTACGATGAAGGCAATTGTAAAAAGTAAAGCTGAAAAAGGTATTTGGATGGAAGATGTTCCCATGCCAACAATTGGACCAAACGATATTCTTTTAAAAGTAAAAAAAGCCGCCATTTGTGGTACCGATTTACACATTTACAAGTGGGACGAATGGGCGCAACAAACCATTAAAACTCCTGTAACAATCGGGCACGAATACATGGGAGAGGTTGTGGAAACTGGCTCGGAAGTTGACCGTGTTCAAATTGGCGAAAGAGTTACCGTGGAAGGCCATATCGCCTGTGGTTTTTGTCGTAATTGCCGCCGCGGAAGGCAACACATCTGCGACAATACAATTGGAATTGGCGTGAACCGCGATGGTGGTTTTGCCGAGTATATTTCGGTACCTGCTAAAAACGTTCTACATATCGACGAACGTATTTCGGATGAAATGATGGCAATTATGGACCCGCTTGGTAATGCAACCCACACGGCCTTGTCATTCCCTCTTCTGGGCGAAGATGTGCTGATTACTGGCATTGGAGGACCCATTGGAGCAATGGCTGCGGCCATTTGTAAGTTTTCGGGAGCACGCAACATTATTGGAACCGATTTAAGTAAATATCGCCGTGAATTAGCTCGTAAAATGGGAGCCACGCGTGTTATTGATCCAACAAAAGAAAGTATAAAAGAAGCCATGAAAGTACACCGCATGGTTAGTGGTTTCGATATTGGCTTGGAGTGTTCGGGATCGCCAATTGCTTTTAACGACATGGTAAACCACATGTACAATGGTGGAAAAATTAGTTTACTGGGACTACTTCCGCAAAGCACTCAAATAAACTGGAGCAAGCTTATTTTTAAAGGTTTAACTCTTAAAGGCATTTATGGTCGTGAAATGTACGAAACCTGGTACCACATGGAAATGATGTTGACTTCAGGTCTCGATATTTCAGAAATAATTACGCACCGTTTTAAGGCCGACGATTTCCAAAAAGGATTTGACATTATGGAAGTCGGCGATTGTGGTAAAATTATATTGGACTGGGAATAGACTTTCCAAGCACCAAATAACAAAACCCAAATCTCAAGTTCTTGTATTTTGGAGCTTGAAATTTGGGATTTGATATTGTTGTTCCACGTGAAAAAGTATACTTCGTTTTTTATATTTCCTGATAAACCGTATAAAAACTACCTTTGCACAAAACATTGAATATTGAAACAAGGACTGGTAATAAAATCAACAGGTA
>JAUVDE010000212.1 GCA_030595485.1 Draconibacterium sp. | reverse complement strand
TGTGTCGTCTAATTTTAAGTTTCGTTTTCTGAATGAAAAGGGAGATGTGTGTTCCACTGCTCAACAAAAAGTTCTATTTATCGATAAAGCTAGCCAACGTCCTTCACGAAAAATTGTAAAATATAAAGAGAATTTTGAGCGGTTTCTTATTGAAGAATAAATAAGAAAAGTGTTTTAGGTGACGGCTATTCACCTTTTACACCGTGGCTTCAGCCCGGTGACACTATTCCTTGCTAACAATCTGGCTTTAGCCGTTAATTCAACGTAACACATCCACAATAATAAAAATATTAATGGCTAAAGCCATAACGAAATATTGTGGGAAATTCGCCAAGCTAAAGTATGGCGTAAAATTAAGTCCGAGTATAATTATAACTGTTCTAATTGCATCGGCTCTCACAAAAACTAAAGATTAAATCATCTTAATATTACAATCCCAATTTTGTCAATTCAAAAAACCGTTTTAACTTCGCCCCCGATATTTATGCAATGGGGTGCCTAATTAATTTAGGGCTGAGAACATACTCACACAACCTGATCCGGATAATGCCGGCGTAGGGAAAGCAAAAAGGGATTCGTCCTACTCCATTGGTTAGTTTTATAACCAATTCTCAAAAAATGAAAAGATTTAATGTTTTGCTGCTTTTACAATTATTAGCAGTTGTTGCTTTCGGGCAAATTAATTTAACAGGAAGTGTTAAAGGCGATGGAGAAATATTGGCCGGTGCCAGTGTGGTAATCGACAATTCGTATTACGGTATTTCGACCCAAAGCGATGGAAGCTTCAAATTTAAAAACTTAAAAGAAGGCGATTACAAACTAAAAGTCTCCTTTATCGGTTTCGAAACTCAGGAAGTAGAAGTGAGTTTAGATTCAAACAAAAAGGTTGAAGTGAACTTGCAGTCGAATGTGGTAATGACCAACGAAATTTTGATTTCGGCAACACGGGCAAAAGGGAAAACGCCAATGGCTTACAACAATGTTTCGGGAACCGAAATATCGAGCCGAAACATGGGGCAAGACATTCCATATTTGTTACAACTTACGCCTTCGTTTGTAACCACTTCGGATGCAGGTGCAGGTGTTGGCTACACAAATTTCCGTATTCGAGGAACCGATTTGAACCGAATTAACCTGAGTGTGAATGGTATTCCATTAAACGATGCCGAGTCGCACGGAACCTGGTTTGTAAACATGCCCGACATGGCTTCGTCGCTCGACAATGTACAAATTCAGCGTGGTGTGGGAACTTCATCAAACGGTGCTGCTGCTTTTGGCGCAACCATTAACATGCAAACCAACACACTTAAAAAGGATGCTTACGGCGAATACAAAACCGCATTTGGTAGTTTTAATACTTTTAAAAATACACTTTCTGCCGGGACAGGTTTACTCGATGGTAAATGGACAGTTGATGCGCGTTTGTCGAAAATTACTTCCGATGGTTACATCGATCGTGCCAGCGCCGATTTGAAATCATTTTTTGTATCGGCAGGTTATTATTCGGAGAACACAGTAATTAAAGCTAATATTTTTTCGGGCTTTGAAGAGACTTATCAGGCTTGGAATGGCTTGCCTTCGGAAATGTTGGAAACCGACCGCACCTACAACAGCAGCGGAGAGTATACTGATGAGAATGGAGTAACGCGTTACTACGATAACGAGGTTGACCACTATCAGCAAGACCATTACCAGTTGCATTTTTCGCATAAATTTAATTCGGAATGGAATGCTAATGCTTCGGCACATTATACCTACGGGCGCGGTTATTACGAAAGCTACAAAGACGATGAAGATTTGGAAGATTACCAAATGGACCCAATTACTGTTGGTGATGAACTAATTGAATCGACTAACCTTGTTAGACGCAAATGGTTAGACAATGATTTTTATGGTTTAACTTACTCGTTAAATTATAATGAAAACAAATCAGATTTTACATTTGGTGGTGGTTACAGCGTGTACGATGGTGACCATTTCGGAAAAGTAATTTGGGCGCAACATTACGGTAGTGCCAACCCAGATCACGAATGGTACCGTGGCAATGGATTGAAAAAAGATTTTAATGTATATGCCAAATACAATTATCAGGTAGCCGAAAAGTTAAACCTGTTTGCCGATGTACAGTATCGTGGAATAAACTATAAAATTGAAGGAATTGACGATGATTTGCGTGATTTAACTCAGGAACACAACTTCAATTTCTTTAACCCAAAATTGGGTGTATTTTACCAGCTGGCAAACAATCAGGAGCTTTACTTATCGTTTGCCGTTGCTAACCGCGAACCTAACCGAAGTAACTACACCGATGCCGATCCGGCAGGGAAACAACCTGTGTACGAAACCTTGCGCGACTGGGAATTAGGCTACAATTACAAGTCTTCTAACTTTTCGTTTTCAGCCAACTATTACTACATGTGCTACAAAGACCAACTAGTTTTAACAGGCGAAATAAACGATGTTGGCGGACCAATTATGGTTAATGTTGATAAGAGTTTCAGAACCGGTTTGGAATTGCAGGCAGGTGTTAAAATTAGCAAAGACCTTCAATGGAATGTTAATACAACCTTCAGCTTAAACAAAATTAAAGACTTTACTGAATACGTTGACAATTGGGACACCTGGGGACAAGAAATTTATGAATTGGGAACTACTGATTTAGCTTTTTCTCCAAATGTGGTTGCTAACAGCCAGTTTGTTTACTCACCAGCAGAGAATTTTAGTTTGGCTTTTATTTCAAATTATGTAGGTCAGCAGTTTATCGATAACACATCGAACGATGATCGAACTTTGGAAGCTTATTTCATAAATAACCTAAAGGCAGATTACACCTTTACCACCAAATTGTTTGAAGAAATCACCTTGCATTTTATGGCAAACAATTTATTCAATCATACTTACGAATCGAATGCCTGGGTGTATTCGTATGTTTATGGTGGCGAGCGTTATAAAATGGATGGCTACTACCCACAAGCCGGAACACATTTTATGTTTGGAGTTGATTTTCGGTTTTAAATAAGACTTCCCTTTTACTAATACCCAAAAACAAAAATCCATCTTTATTCTCTGTAATAAAGATGGATTTTTTATTCCACTTAGATTGTCATTTCGAAAGAGGTACGATTGAGAAATCTGTTCATCTTGTTAGAGATTTCTCCTCATTCTTCGTCGAAATGACAATAATAGATGATTACCTTTCGCTCAAATTGTCCTTCTTTGAAACTATTCAAGTATCACTTTACCTTCAATCTCTACAAGCAAATTATCGCGACAAATATCGGCAATAATGTAAACCACCGGCAACTTCCCGTAGCGGGCCTGAAATGTTTTTTTAATGGCAGCAAAGTCTTTTCTATATTTTACATAAACCCTTGCATGCCCGTATCTGGCTCTTAATTTATCTTTCGAAAGTCCTTCCAATATTTCATCGGAATACAAGCGATTAATGTTTTGAATGGTCACTTCAGTTTGCTCAACCGGGTCGTCAATTCCAACAGTTTTCTCTCCTATAATTGAAGCCGTCCCCGAAATAAAAATCATTTTTTTATCATTCAGACCAAAGTAGCGGGCCCTTTCAAATTTAGGTGTGGTTTTTAATACACATTCTTCGCCAACCAATACTTTTTCGCTGTAAACATGTGCTGCAATCTGATCCGGATTATCAACGGAATGAGATATTACTTCATCTGACTTTACAGCAACAAATTCAATAATTACACCACCTCGGTTCATTCCAATTCCAGTTGCAGCAGGATATCCAGCAGCTTCAAACTCATTCCTGTATACACCCGAACGTACATTGTTAAATTCCTGATAACGCTGTTCCTCACCATCAAAACCCAAAATATCTTCCAGGTAATTCCATTGACGAACTATCGACTTTATAGGAAATCTCGTTGAATGAAAAATATCCATTAAACTTTCGAAAGCTTTTTCTGAATTCTTTTTGCAGGAATGATTTTTATCAGCCTGAACATTTCCAACTAAAATTTCGGTATTGGAATTACTAAAGAGTGCTGCAGCATTTTCACCACTCGACACAATCTGTATATCCCAAACCGATGAATCGTAATAAAATGCTTCAATAACAATTCTGCAAGTTAAAGGCGGCTGCGCAATAAAACTTTGGATAATATCTTCTGAAAAAAGCTCAATTACCTGATTTCGCACTTGAGACTTCAAATTCGAATAATCTTCACCAGACTCAGTATCAACAAAAATATTTAGCTTGAATATCTTTTGAGTAGAATTAATTTCCAGAAGCTGCTTTAAACAACTTGAGACTTGCTCATCGAGTGTAGCACATCCCTTTACTGGCTTTATATATGTTCTGTTTCCGTTTAGAAAGTACATTATTTATAGGTTGGTTGGCAAATAAAGTGCAAATATGGTTTTTTTTTGGACTTAAAAAAATGAATTTTATAATTAAAGGAGATATTAATAGTTGCCTTCTGCTTTGCTACCATTTAGCACAGCTTCGGTTGAACCAACCCCTAATCGGTCAGCCCCTTGCTCCAGAAATGCTACCGCTGTTTCCCAATCGCGAATTCCACCCGAAGGTTTAACCTGCATTTTGTCGCCAACCGTTTTTATCATCACATCAATGTATTCGGTTTTTGCCCCACCCGGTCCAAATCCGGTCGATGTTTTCACAAAATCGGCACCGGCCTGGTACGACAATTCGCAAGCTTTGGCAATTTGCTCTAAACTTAAATGGCCACTTTCCTGAATTACTTTTACAAGCACATTACTGGCGTGTGCCACATCAACAACAGCCTTTAAATCTTCCACAACATAATCGTACTCTTCCGATAAAAATTTGCCAATATTCATAACCATGTCAATTTCGGCAACACCATCGGCAATGGCCTGTTTGGCCTGAAATGCTTTTACAGGCGTTGCATCGGCTCCGTGCGGAAAGCTTAACACACACGATACTTTCACATCACTATTTTTCAACAAGTCAACTGCTGCCGGCACATCGCAAGGTTTTACACACATACTAAAAACATTGTTTTCAATACACATTTCGGCATTTGTTTTTAAGTCGGCAAATGTTTGTTCGGGTTTTAAAACTGCGTGATCTATTGTTTTTGCAACTTGTTCTTTTGTATACATATTATTCCTTGGTTAATGCATTTACTATTTCGTAGGCTTTTTCAAAATCTTTTTCGGTAACAAAAATATCAACTGCCGTTGGAACTCCTCCTACAAATCCGGCTCCCAATCCTTGTTTAATACCATCTTTTACCAGCGAAGCAATTCCCTCTGCTTCCAACTCCATTTTAATCCGACTAATAGTAATATCGTCGCCTGTATATAGTTTTACTAATTCTTCTTGTTCGTTCATAGCTTACTTTTTTTGGTCTGAAATCCTTGGTCTTAATCTTCCATTTCTTTTAAAATTGTTTCCACCTGCTCGTTTGTTTTGGTGAGTTTGTCTTTACAAGTTTTTAATAAGGTTGAAACCCGTTTAACTTTCTCAGCCAACTCATCTACATCCAATTCTTCGTTTTCAATTTTTTCCAGAATATCTTCAATCTCAGCCATTGCCTCGCTGTATGATACTTTTTTAGCTGCCATTATTCTATTTTTTAATGATTTTACTTTTTACACTGCCATCGGAAAACTGTGTTTCCAATACTTCGTTTTCGCTTAATTGTTTTGCCGACTTCACTATTTTACCTTCTTTTAAAGTTAAGGTAAATCCACGTTTTAATACATTCTTAGGATTTAATAAACGTCTGGTATTTTCATTTAAATGAATGCGTTCCTGCTCCTTATAAATTAACTTTCGGGCCCTGCCAGCAAGCAAATCGTTTACATGTACGAGCATGCCCTGCTCTTTTAAAACCACCTCGCCAACTACTCGTTTTAATATCCTGTGTTTTCGGTTGATATTATTTTTTGTTTCAACCGACCACACCGAAAGAGCCGAGTCGAAACTATGCTTCAAATTATTTAATTCGTACTGCTTTTTAAACGAAAACTCACTTACATTTTGCTGCAATTCATTTCCTTTTCGGGTAAGCCGAACTTGTCGTTCGTTTATAAATCCGGAAACCGAATATTTCAAGCTCTCGGCAATTCGCTCCAATTTTTCTTTCTGAAAATCCAATGTTTCTCGTGTAAACTGAACCACTGCATTTTCCAATTCCAGCAATCGTTCGTAGAAACACCCCAC
>JAUVDE010000140.1 GCA_030595485.1 Draconibacterium sp. | reverse complement strand
CTGCTTTCGCAGAAAGGTGGTTTGCAAGAGCGGTACGAACAACAACCCAACAGAAAAACACAGTGGCTTTATAACTATTTCAGACTTGAAAAGGAGGCAAAACCAACTTTGGTAGCCGAAAAAGTTAAAGCATTTTTTGATGGCAGTAGTTTGAAACAAACACGTGGCCCAAAGGATTATGATTTTGCCTTGCTACCCATGGTCGATATTCACTTAAAATCGGACTATCGATTTGAATTACGCGAGAGTACCAGTAAAATTAATATCGGCTTATTTATTCTTATTTCATTTATAATCCTGTTGGTTTCCTTATTGAATTTCACCAATCTAACCATTGCAAAATTGATTAAACGCTCGAAGGAACTAGGTTTGAAAAAATCCATCGGAGCAAATCAAGTTCAGCTCATTCGTCAGGTTTTAGCAGAAGTAGCTTTCTTTTGTCTGTTTGCAGTAGGGCTTTCCTTATTGGCGATTGAGGGATTAAAGCCATTTATTAATCGGCTTTTCGAGATTGAATTTGCCATTTATTACACCGAACCGGTTGTTTATTTAAGCACTTTGGCAGTACTTGTTATTTGCCTTGGATTAACCGCAATTTTTGTGTCGGTATTTTTGTTGGGTCGAAATTCAACCATCGATATTCTTTCTGAAAGAAGCAATTATACGGGGAATTATGTACTAAAGTCCTTGCTGGTGGGGCAAGTTGCCATTGTAATTATTTTAATATCAGGTACCTTTTTGGTTAACAAACAAATCAACTTCGTATTAAATCAGCCTTTGGGTTTCGATAAAGAAAACGTGGTAGTTTTGCATCTGAAAGACCTCTCAAAAGACCCGGCAGTATTTACCCGCGAGTTGGAGAAACAAAGTATGGTGGCTTCGGTAGGAATGACTGCGCAGCACTTTGGTTATCCGGGGCAGGGATTTCCCTTGGAAGGATTGGGGATTGATGGAACGGCAGAATTTGTTTTTGCAAATTACGATTACCTGCAAACAATGAACATCAAATTAATTGAGAACTGGATAAAACTCTCGGCAGATACAGTTCATGGAATGGTAGTAAACGATCATTTATACAAACGCCTGATGGAACGCCATGGGAGTATGGAAGCGTTAAATGCATACGGCGATTCGGAGCCTTTACAGCCGGGAGAAGAACGCATTGTATTTATTGGGGTTGCCGAAGATTTTAATTACACTTCGGCACACGAAACCATTGGCGACTTTGCTTTTTGGCTCGATGAATCGCGAAACCGGGCACGTTTTATTCATGTTCGTTTAGGAGAGGGAAGTTTGCATGCCGGTATGGAGGCTGTAAAAAGCACCTGGCAAACGCATTATCCTAATCAGAAAATGAACTACTTTTTTATTGATGAAAAAATTACACAACAATACAAATCCGAAACCATTCTAAGCCGTATTCTTTTTGCCTTTTCAAGTATTGGAATTCTTATTAGTATTATCGGAATAAGTGCTTTATCCCTGTTTATTTCGCAGCAGCGCACCAAAGAAATTGGTATTCGTAAAGTGAATGGTGCAAAGGTTACCGAAATTTTGGCAATGCTAAATATCAGTTTTGCAAAGTGGGTAAGCCTTTCATTTGTAATAGCAACTCCAATATCGTTTTATGTAATGAATAAGTGGCTCGAAAGCTTTGCCTATAAAACAACTTTAAGCTGGTGGATATTTGCCTTGGCTGGTGTTTTGGCTTTGGGCATTGCCTTGTTAACGGTTTCGTTTCAAAGCTATAAGGCTGCCACCAGAAACCCGATTGAAAGTTTGAGATATGAATAAGTTAACGCTTAGCTGGTCCCGAGTACTCGGGAGCGAGCGGCTACGCGGAATCCTGTTGAAGCCCTTCGATATGAATAGAGGAGAGCAATTCAAAAGGATCATGAATAAGAAATACAAAAATCAAAGTCAATCAAATAATCACTATAAATCAAAGTTCAAGACATATGATTCAACTAAAAAATATCGACAAGTACTACGATGCAAAATTTCAACGAACCTTCGTATTGAAGGGAGTAAACCTGGATATTGAACAAGGCGAGTTTGTTTCTATAATGGGACCCAGTGGTGCCGGGAAATCAACGCTGCTTAACATTATTGGTTTTTTGGATGAACCAAGTCAAGGCGAATATTTGTTTTTGGGCGATCCTGCCAATAAGTTAAAAGAAAAACAAAAAGTACAGTACCATCGCAGTCACATCGGGTTTATTTTTCAGGCATTTCATTTAATCGAAGAAATGAATGTGTATGAAAACATTGAAACACCGTTGGTTTATCGGGGCATAAAAAACAAAGAACGCAAAGCCATGGTAGCCGACATGCTCGACCGTTTTAATATCGTTGCTAAAAAAGATTTATTCCCTAGTCAGCTTTCAGGCGGACAGCAGCAATTGGTTGCTATTGCACGCGCCATTGTTGGTAGTCCAAAATTATTGTTAGCCGACGAACCAACTGGTAATCTCCACAGCGAGCAAGGCGAAATGATTATGAAATTGCTAAAGAAGCTGAATGATGAAGGAATGACGATTATTCAGGTGACCCACTCCAAAGAAAATACAAAATTTGGCAACAGCATTATTCAACTGAAAGATGGATATGTGACTGAAAAATAATAGTTTTAGTAAAACTAAAATTAGCTTGAATGAATACATCTCTGAAAGTAATTACAATCGTGTTGTTTGCTATTTCTCTGACTTTGGCTGTACAGGCTCAAAAAGGGAAAGAATATCCACTTTGGAAAGATGGAATTCGCAATAATCCTGTGAACTACGCCAACGAATTGGTACGAGAAGGAAGAGTGCCTGAAACTTCGCTTTCGCAAAAGAACCGTATTTTTAGTCAGGTTTCAGAACCAAGTTATACGCTGTTTAAAGCCAAAAAGGAAATTGCCAATGGTGTGGCAATCGTTATTTGTCCGGGCGGTGGTTTTCGCGATGTTTGGTTCGATCGCGAGGGTGCTGATTTTGCAATGTGGCTGGCCGAAAAAGGAATTACAGCATTGGTTTTAAAGTATCGCACTTTTAATGCCGATGCCGAAGAGTTCACTCTAGAACGTGAGGTTTACAATGCCGAAGTTTACGCCGATGCTAAACAAGCCATTCATGTTTTACGAACTCAGGCTGATAAATTAAACATCAACAAAAATAAAATCGGGATAGCGGGATACTCCGCTGGCGGGGCGCTAGCACTTTACGCTGCACTAGATATTTTCGAGAGTGTTTTACCCGATTATGCGACCTTTACGGAAAATACAAATCCAAACTTTGTTTGCCCAATTTACCCCGGAATAAATAATGCTATTTACCATGCGGTTAAACATAAAAAAGAGGTGCCTCCCATGTTTCTTGTAAATGGGGCAGAAGACGATGTAACTCCTGCAGCTAAATGTATAAAACTTTATACGGCATTATTGGAACGTAAAGTGCCAGCCGAACTTCATATTTATGCAAAAGGTCATCATGGTTTCGATTCGGGTATTGGACGAGGAAACAGCGTGGCAAGTTGGCAACAAAACCTTTTGCTTTGGTTGAAGGATATGAAATTTATAGATTAAAATTAATAGTTTTTAGATGTATTAAAACGATTACTTGTATTTAATTATCTGTTGAAATTTTTGAACGAATATGAAAAATATGCTTTTTAAAGTTGTTCTACGGAATTTAACTAAACGCCCTTTTTTAAATCTGGTAAAAGTTATCGGATTAAGCTTAGCATTAACGGGTATAATCTTCATCTCACTTTTTCTGAAAAACGAACTCAGTTACGATGCCTATCACGAAAATGCCGAGCAAATCTATCGTTATACTTTAACCGATCCCGATTTTTTAAATGGCAAACACTTTTCGCGAATTGTAAACCCAAAGTATGTCGAAACCTTACAGGATGAAATTCCGGAGGTAGAAAATTTTATGCGACTAAGTCCTGTGCGAGGCGGACTTGTAAAACATGGCGAGCGCTTTTACGGAGTTAGTCAGGCTTACGAAGTGGATAGTACTTTTTTTCAGGTGTTTAATGCCGAAGTTGTACTTGGCGATAAAAAGCAGTTACTAGAGAATCCTGCTTCGATGGTAGTGACCGAAAGTTTTGCAGAAAAAGTTTTTGGTAAAATAAATCCTATTGGGCAAGTAATTTATTTGCCTGCCGGACAATATTACGGTAAAGAGCAAAAATATACGGTGAATGGGATAATGAAGGACTTTCCTGTAAATTCCCATTTTCATCCCGATTTTATTGCAACTCCAATGCAAAACCCATTCCAGAACGGTTGGGCTTGGACCTATTTAGTACTTGCCAAAAATGCGAATCCCGAAAATGTAAAACTCAGTTTAACAAAGTATTTGGCAAAAGTATATGAGCAAGATACAGATGCTTTTGATACCGAAGTTCATCTGCAAAAACTAAATGAAATCCACTTGCACTCGAATAAGCTACGCGAAATGGAAGCCAACGGAAATATGCGTAATGTCTATGTTTTGGCCATTGCCGCATTTATTTTGCTTGTTATTTCAATTAGTAACTATGCCAACCTAAACATTGGTATGTCGGGTTTTAGTGCAAAATATTTATTCATCAACAAATTGCTAGGCTCGTCAAAACGGTCGGTGGTACGTTACTTTTTTACCGAAGGACTGTTCATCGTTTTGGCAACATTACTGCTAACCTTGCTGCTTTCTGTTCCTTTAAACTCGGTAATTGGAAAGTATTTTTCGTTGAATTTATGGCAAAACAATGCTCCCTTTGTTTCTTTTTTAGTTCTACTCTTTGCTGTTTTAAGTTTGGCACTGGGAATGCTTCCGGTGTTAAAAACGGTTTTTGCCAACTTAAGTATTACAAAGAACACAAGTTCTTCGGTGACTTTCGGAAAAGGTGGAATTAGTCGTGGCTTAATTGTTTTTCAATATGCTTTTTCCATCGCCTTAATCATTTCGGTTATCGTTATTTCAAGGCAAACAAATTATGCCTTAAAAAACGGAATGGGTGTTCATGAAAATAATGTGGTTATTTTTGAATCGGTACATGCCAGTCTTCAAAAAAAATTCGAAGTATTTAAACAAGAGCTGCTGCAGTACAATAGCATTCAATCGGTATCGGCAATGATGGAACCTCCGGGCGGCGAGGCAAACGATATGTTCCCTTTTGAAATGGAAGGCTACGATGCCGATGCCAACGATGATAAATTTAGCCGCATTGGTGTATTCCCCTGCGACTATTCGTTTGCGAGTTTATTTCATTTGCAGTTTTTAAGTGGTACAAACTTTACCCAAAATAATATCGATAACGAAGGCGCAGGCGAATATATTATAAACGAAGCTGCCATGAGAAGGTTAAACCATAGTCACCCCGACGATATTGTGGGTAAAACTTTTAAGCTGAATTTTATGATGGCAGAGCAAACCGGCATTGAAATTCCGAGAGGTAAAATAATTGGTGTAGTTAAAGATTTTCACCTTCAGACACTTAAAAAAGAGGTTGAGCCGCTGGTAATGTTTAAACGCGATAAGTTGTGGCTGTTAAACTTTGCTGTTGCTTATAAAACTGGAATGCAAGACGCGGCCTTGGCCGATATGAATAAAGTTTGGACTTCTTTATTTCCAGAATATCCTTTTGAGTGCGAGCATGTGGATGCCATGTACCAAAAAGTGTATAAAGCCGAGTTATTGCAGGCACGTTTACTTTCCATTTTTACAGTAGTTGCACTTTTTATTTGTTCCATGGGGCTGTTTGGTTTGGCCTTAATAATTACACAGCATAGAACCAAGGAAGTAGGCGTGCGAAAAGTTAATGGAGCCAGAGTTTCTGAAATTCTTGTTCTACTGAATAAAGACTTTGTAAAGTGGGTAACGATTTCGTTTGTGCTAGCATGTCCGATTGCCTGGTTTGCCATGAATAAATGGCTCGAAAACTTTGCATATAAAACATCGCTTAGCTGGTGGGTTTTTGCGGTAGCAGGTGCGCTGGCATTAGGAATTGCATTGCTAACGGTTTCATTACAAAGTTGGAAAGCTGCGTCAAGGAATCCTGTAGAAGCGCTTAGGTATGAATAGGTTGCCCATATTCCTATTACCGAAAAGGACTTGAGTTAGTTCTACTATTCAATATCTATTTTAAGTCACGGATGGTGTTTGTTTAGTATTTTTTTTTATTTTTCAATCCGTCTGGATGACACCATTTGAACTGTGTTTGTATGTTATCTGTTAATCAGTGATTTATACTGTAATTAAATCTTTGGTTCACTGCTTTGCCCACATTTAAAGAACGTTAATTCTATCACGATAGAAAAAAGATTATTTTGGCCAATTTACTATCACCAAATTTATGTAGTATCTTTTTTGTGAGTCAGATATAAGGTTAATTGATGTTTGATTCCAGTACTCAAACTAGATTCTGCCAGTACTTATATCTCCGTTTTATACAAAATACCTTAACTACTGATTCCTTATTTTTTGCAGGAGCTTTTCCAAAATAACTACGATTAATTTATTCTCAGAAATTATTGATATTATCATTAAATCACTGCTGCGATATTAAAAATATTAATAAGTTCTTATCTTTGTATGTAAACTATTCTTTAGTACAACGCGTATCTAGGGTTTCTTGATTGTACTGAATAGATTTAATTAAAACATTTTTACAAAATATCTTGAAACAACTTTTTTGATTAATTAAACTATGAATTACAAACTAAGATTACTAATTATTGCTGTAGTAGCGGGTTTTATGGTATCGTGTTCAACACCTGAATGTCCGGAGCAGCGAATAGAGATTATTCCATATCCAAATCAACTGGTAGCTGGCGAAGGTTGTGTCGATTTATCACGTGGATTTAAAGTTATTGGTGAAACGAGTCACGCAGGATACCTTACTACTGAATTAAGTAAACAAGGAATTTCGGAAGGTAAAGGGGCGAAAATTGAATTTCAATCTGCTGAGCAACCCAATAACTTAGGCGAAGAAGGATATCGTTTGGTAGCCAATAAAAAAACAATCATAATTGCAGCCAACGGTGATAAAGGGCAATTTTATGGCATTCAGACTTTACTGCAAATGGTAAACGGAACAGCGGTTGCTGCTGTTGAAATTGAAGATGCACCTGCATTTGGCTGGCGAGCATACATGCTTGATGAATCGCGCTATTTTCATGGAGAAACATTAGTAAAACAAGTACTTGATCAAATGGCAATGCTTAAAATGAATACTTTTCACTGGCACCTTACCGATGATGCCGGATGGCGGATTGAAATTAAAAAATACCCATTACTTACCGAAGTAGGTGGCTCAAGGACTGATTCTGAGGTAGGTAAATGGGGAAGTGGTAAAACATCAGGTGAACCGCACTCCGGTTTCTATACCCAGAAACAAATTAAAGACATTGTGAACTACGCGGCTGAAAGGAACATAATTATTGTTCCTGAATTTGAGTTGCCGGGGCATTCGAGTGCAGCAATTGCAGCATACACTTGGTTGGGAACGGCAGGAAAAGATATTGATGTACCGGTGAAGTTTGGCCGCCATTACGATAATTATGACGTTACAAAACCTGAAGTAGAGCAATTTGTGAAGGATGTACTAAACGAATTGTTTGAACTATTTCCTTCGAATGTTATTCACATTGGTGGTGATGAAGTGGGCTATAAATCGTGGGAAGATTCAAAACATGTACAACAATACATGAAAGAGAACGGAATCAATACATCGGCAGATTTACAAATTGCCTTTACCAATAAAATCTCAAAATTTATTGAAAGTAAGGGGCGACGAATGATGGGGTGGAACGAAATTATGGGAGTTAATATTCATAAAGGGTTCGAAGAGAAAAAGGATGATAAAGAGGCTGAAACAGAATTGGCTAAAAATGTAGTAGTTCATTTCTGGAAAGGTGATATTAAACTGATTACTGACGCGGCTGAAAAAGGCTATAGCATTGTTAACTCATTACACTCGAATACTTATTTGGACTATGGTTACGGAAATATTGACCTAAAAAAAGCATATGGTTTTAATCCAATACCTGATGATCTGGAGGAGAAATACCATGAAAATATCTTTGGCCTGGGATGCCAAATGTGGAGTGAGTGGACTCCGACGAATAAGGATGTTGAACGTCAAACTTACCCTCGTATTGCTGCTTATGCTGAGACGGGATGGACAAATAACGAAAATAAGGATTATGCCAGGTTCCGCAAATCAATGGATAATCTAACCCTTATCTGGGATAGGCTAAACATTAT
>JAUVDE010000272.1 GCA_030595485.1 Draconibacterium sp. | reverse complement strand
CCTTGTTCCCTTTGGGTTGTCAGGGTTTCCCATATATTTCTTAATATTTTCTTGAATTATCCCGATAGTTCTATGAAAATATTAATCGTCTATGAAAAACCCGGACAATCTTGATGCGAAGTAATTATTAGAAGTCCCCTTAAGAATTGACCTCCGTAATTAAGTCAAAAAAGACCAGTTCTGTAAATTCGCAATGAATACAGAACGGGTCTTTCTAGTTATTGTCCGACAAATTTCAGAGAGTTTCTATTTCGCCATTAAATTAACACAAACCATTTTCTCCATATCGCGAACAAGTAATTTCCCTTTGCCAAATGCCATTGGCGACCAGGCTTGTGATTTATCAGCATCGAAAAAGGAGGCTTTACCCAGTTCTTTATAGCCTTCTGGTGTGGGTTCTATTAAATGAATGTCACCATTTTTACCGTTCTGGTTTATGATTAGTCCATCCACCAAAATCATTGAACCCATTTCGAAACCTGGAGCCGATTCTTTTTCCCAAACACGTTCACCTTGTAAATTCAGGCAAACCAATTCGTTGGGGCGTCCGTTATTATTAATGTAAATATGGTCGTTTACTAAAAGTGGGGGATGCATTTTGCAACCTGCGTCTTCGTTCCTAAAAACTTCGTTTAACTGAAAGTTTTCGCCATCGGCAGTAACTTCTAAAAGAATAGAAACCGGATTGTATTTATCTTTATAAGCACACGAAGTAAGCATTAATCGATTTTCGTCAATGGCAAGTGGTGGAGCAATACATGCAAATGAATTTATTCCTTCGTAACGCCAAAGTTCTTTACCGGTATTTACTTCAAAAGAAACCACCTCATCGGTACTAAATTCATCGCCTTTTACACACGAGCTAATCATAATTACCTGGTCTATTCCACCATATTTTCCCAGCGTTGGAGAAACGTGAAAGCGCTGCCCGGTTAATCGTCGGCTTTCCCAAGCGACTTCGCCAGTCAGTTTATTGTAAGCTACCACACCGGCTTTTTCGCCCTGCGGTGCAACTATCACCAAATCGTTAAATACAATTGGCGAAATAGAGAATCCCCAACGTTGTATTTCGCCACCATAATCTTCAAGTAGATTATGCGACCAAAGCGATTGATGTGTATTTTTGTCGATACAGTTAATATCTCCGTGAGGACCGACACACCAAATGTAATTTTCATCGACAGTTGGCACAGCTCTGGAGCCGGGATAAGGCAACTTGCCTTTTGCCTCATATTTGTAATTCCATTTTTCTTGCCCTGTGTTTAAATCAAGACAGCGCAATACATCTGCTTCGCCTTCAATTCTATCCAAAACAAACACTTCATCATTAAAAATACTTGCACCACCGTAACCCGATCCTAATTCGAACTCCCAAAGTTTCTCAGGAAGCTCTTCTGCCCAAACGCGGCTAATACCTGCACCCTCAGCAACGGCATTTCTGTTAGCTCCAAGGTATTGGTTCCAATTGTTTTTATCGCTTTGGGTACAACTAAATAATGTGATAGAAAGGAAAATTACAAGGACAAAATTTTTCATGTTATAAGATTTGATTTTTTTATTTTCAAAATTAATAAAATATTTTGACTGATACTTTTAGCTACAAATAGGCCCTTTTGTGTGGAAGGCTGTGTTTAAATTAACCCGCAATTAATCTGTAATTTCAGTTAAACAAAAAGCAGCCACATAAAAATCTTTATCTACTTCAACCGAAGTAATTGCCTTTTCCTGTTCAAGGTTCTGCCAACGTTGCGAAGGTTCTAACCATTGCGCCTTACCATTTATGTGCACCTTTGTACGCATATTAAAGCCATCAACACAATTGGTCCAGCAGTAGCGCATATTACCATTTACAAGTGCATATTCAAATGTTGGAATTCGGATATCGCGCAAATACTGATTAAAGAATGAGTTTAAATCTCTTCCGGTATTTTTAATAATGTAGTTCTCAATTTGCTCCGACTTTACCGTTTGATGGTAAAATTCCTTATTCAAACCCCGTAAAATCTGCCTCCACTTTTCATCGTCATCAATAATCTGACGAAGTGTGTGTAGCATATTTGCACCTTTTGAATACATATCGCCTGACCCCGGATAATTAACGCCATAAACACCAACAATTGGTCGGTTATTTGAAATATTTAAACGTGTACCACGGCAATATTCGGCGCTGGCTTCCTTTCCCCAAAAATAGTCGACGAACAGGTTTTCAGAATAGGCAATAAAACTTTCATGAATCCACATATCCGCCTCATCCCAGTTGGTAATACTGTTGGCAAACCATTCGTGCCCCGATTCGTGAATAATAATAAAATCAAATTTATTTCCCCAGCCAGAACTACTTACATCACTACCACCAAAACCATTTTCATAACCGTTACCATAAGTTACCGAACTCTGATGTTCCATTCCCGGATAAGAGACTTCAACCAATTTGTAACCATCTTCGTAAAAAGGATAAGCACCAAACCAGTGCTCAAACGCTTTCAACATTTTTGGTGCTTGTTTAAAGTGTTTTTTTGCCTTTATTAGGTTATAACCAAGCACCCAATAATCGCAATCCAGATCGCCTTTTTCGCCTTTATACACTTCGTGCCAATGCACATAATCGCCAATATTAATGTTTACCCCGTATGCATTTATGGGATTGGCTACAAACCAATGCGAAGTCTTTGTTCCATCATTATTCTGCTCCAGCTTACGCAATCTACCGTTCGAAACGTTCATTAGATTTTCAGGAAATGTAATTGAGATTAACATACTATCGGGCTCGTCGTATGGATGATCTTTGCATGGCCACCACAAACTTGCTCCATCTCCCTGATTTGCTGTGGCTATAAAATGCTTTTCGTTCTCATCTTTTCGCCAACTTACACCACCGTCCCAGGGAGGTCGTTTGCTTACTCTTGGTTTTCCTGAATACTCAATAAATAATTCGTTTACATCGCCCGCTTTTTGTTGTTTGTCCAAGGAAATAAACCAGGCATTTCCATCACGTTTAAATGTTTGTTCTTTCCTGTTTTGTGTTATTCGGTTAATTTCCATGGGAGGCTGCAAATCGATTTGCATTGTTTGCGCTGCATCTTTCACACGGTATTGAATCAGATTCGTTCCCACAAAACTACTATCGTCGGGGTTTACTTTTACACTTAAGTGATAGTACGTTAAATCCCACCACGCACGTTCGGCAGTTATACTTCCACGTAAACTGTCTTGCCTTGTGAATTCTGTTTTTTGTGCATTTGACACAAAAGAAAATCCAATCACAATTATAAGGATGGTTGAAAATCGCCAAATCATATTATTTGTTATTTGTTTTCAAGTTCGTTTTTTAAGCGCTGCGAAGTTGGCGTAACAGCCAAACCACCCAAACCCGTACATTTTACGCAAGGCGGCATTTGTAAACTCACTTTCGATACGGTTTGAATCACTTCATCGTAAGGAATAACAGCATTAAAACCTGCGCAGGCCATTGTTGCTGAAGAAAGTGCATTCATGGCGGCGCTTACATTTTTCCCCAGGCACGGTACTTCCACCCGGTCGGCAACAGGATCGCAAACCATACCTATAATATTCTGAATAGCCATTGATGCCGCTCCGATTGCCTGCTTAGCAGTTCCGCCAAAAAGCTGAGCAATTCCTGCGGCAGCCATTCCTGCAGCAGCACCACACTCCACCTGACAACCGTGTTCCTCAGCCGAAAATCCAGGACCTTGTGCAAAGTAGGCTCCGGCTAAACCTGCCGCAAAGTAGGCCTTAACTTTTTCTTCTTTACTTGCGTTTAAATCATCAGCTACAGCTTTTAAAACTCCTCCAACCGTTCCGCACGAGCCTGCCGTTGGATTGGCCACAATTACTTCCATTCCACTTTTGGCTTCCATAATTGCCGTTACATTCGCAACTATATCATTCACCAAAGCATTCCTGGAAATTTTCCCTTTTTTCTGTGCTTCGTGTATACGATTCGATTGTTGTTGTAAAATCCTGTCGCTATAGTCTGTTCCTGCTAATCCTGTTAAAATACTTTTTTCAATGGTTTGAATAATACTTTGCATCTTTTCAGAAAGCTCAGTTTCAGAAAGTCCACTTTGGCACTGCTCATAAAGCAAACCCAATTCTCCCAAATCTAGATTTTCCTTTTCGGCATAAACCAACATGAATGAAACTGAAGAAAAAGGAAGGTCTGTTTCATTTCCGGAGATAATGGGCATAACCGGATTAATTTGAATCACCTCATCAAAAACCGAGAGGGCTTGTAGTTTGGCAAGAATATTATCTGAAATCTTATTAGGCGACTTAAGCTGCACCCACTTTCCTTCCGGATCGACTTTTTCAGTGTAAGAAATATTATCAGGAAGTAATATTTTAAAATCATCAGGAAGAGGAAAACTATTCGATTTCTTCAACAAGATTTCAAAAGAATCTCCACAAATAGCTACTTCAATATCATCAATTTTCTGAATTTCGAAAGAGCCACCTCCCAAGGACGCAGCAAGTACCTGCGTCTTTTTCCCACGTTTTCCCACTAATGAAAGACGAACTGTGTTTGCATGTTTTGTTGGGAAAGAATTAATCTCATATTGAATAGAAATTCCCATTTCCTCTGCAACCGCTTCAGTACTTTTCATTCGGTCGTCAGCAATCTCTAGTCCCAACAGGCCGCCATCAATTCCCATGGCTGTTCCCTGTTCCCTAAAATTGGGTGCCCATGCGCCATTTTTATCAAAATCAATACGTGCTGATTTTAAAGGCTCATTCAAAATATCTAAACAAGTTCGTGCAATTCGCCACGAAGCTGCAGTGTGCGAACTTGATGGTCCGCGCATTACCGGGCCAATTACATCGTTAAATATTCCGGGAAGCTTCGTCATTACTTATTTATTCTTTTATCGCTTTTTCAAAAGCCTCAGCTCCACCAACTACTGGAATTTCAATGCTGGTTCCATCCAAATCAACTGTTAATTTTGTTCCGGGTTGTGGGTGAAGTGTAAAGTCTTTATCGCT
Organism: Draconibacterium sp.; assembly: GCA_030595485.1. GTDB lineage: Bacteria > Bacteroidota > Bacteroidia > Bacteroidales > Prolixibacteraceae > Draconibacterium. The sequence continues at coordinate 197 of JAUVDE010000272.1, read as the reverse complement.
TGAGAAAATCATTAGTCCAATTTGCTGACCGGCTGGAATAACCTGATCGTCGGGCTGAAGCTCAAAGGTCATTTCATAGAACTTGTCTGGTTTAAGCGGCTCACTTTCGCTTATTGACTTGTGGTTTTGCAAATCGGCCCAGCCACGGGTAATAATGTTATCGGTAATTTTTGCATTGCGCCCTTCGTTCCATGGCA
>JAUVDE010000433.1 GCA_030595485.1 Draconibacterium sp. | reverse complement strand
TGCCCGGTTAAATAGTCGTTTTCTAGTATATAATCTATGCTTTTCAGAATAGGCTCCAAACCTCCCGGTCGTTTCATTGGAATTCCTTTTGCCAGATTTTCTAAGTAATTATTGTCCTTATCTTCAGGTGGCAAAGTAACTCCCGGAGCAATAGCATTCACTCTAATTTTCGGAGCAAATTCGAGTGCCGCCATTTGCGTTAAATCCCACAACCCTTTTTTGGAAAGCGAATAAGCTGAAAAGTTTGATTTATTTGAGGTCACCCGGGTATCGACAACATTTATAATATTGCCTTTTTTGCAATAGTTGGCAAAATCACGTATTAAAAAGAAGGGTGCTTTTAGGTTCACATCCAATTGTTTATCGTACAATTCTGTTGAAGTTTCTTGTAAATATCCACCATCAAAAACCGATGCGTTATTTACCAACAAATCGAATTTGCCAACCGCTGCAATAACTTTTGGAATTAAAGCAACAACTTCAGCAGTATCAGCCAAATTCGCTTTTACCAAATGGAACTTTTGCTTTGGGAATTTCGATAAAAGTTCGGCTACCAAAGACTTCGCCCCTTCCATGGAAGTATTATAATGAACAATAACATTCCATCCGCCCCGTACCAGATGCTCTGCAATTGCCTTTCCAATTCGTTTTGATGAGCCAGTTATTAGTGCTGTTTGTTCCATTCTGAGAATTATCTAATTCTCAGTTAAACAACCACACTTTCCTAAAGTTCAAAGGAAAATCATCAGCTCGCTTTCTGCCGATGAATATTATTAAAATAACACATCCAGCCTAGGATTTACAACATTATTATAAATCGACCCGAACCGATAGGTTATTCCAACACTGGTTTGATAGGAATAGGTAGTTGATAATTCTTTCCGATTGAGTAAAATATCTTCGATAGAAGCATCTCCTTTTCGCAATGAAATTTGATCGTGAATAAAAGCATATCCTCCCTGCATATTAAAGGTTAAACCTTTTGCAATTTTAATGCTTACATAGGCCCCAACAGAAAATCGATTGAGATCAAAATCGTGCAGGTAATTACTCCAACCGGCTGAAAAATTAATGGTTCCCCAATTCTGAAAATTGGTATAGGATGCATTTAATTGTTGTGACCACACAGACTCTTCCGTTTTTAGAAAAACAGTTGTATCGGTATAATTATTATAGCCATAATTCAAAATGTAGTAAAATCTAAAAATCCTGCGGGTAGATTCGGAATAAGGGAAAATATCGTATTCGATAGCTGGACCTACCACAAATCCGAGGTCATAATTAGAATAAATAGATTCAAATACATCAGAAGATAAACCCACTGCCCAGTGTTCGCCAAGGCTTTTTACAACATCACCATAAACCCTGCTATCTTCTCTTTTGTCAGTAGCAACAAAATCACCATAATCGTATTCCGTTGTAGAAGTATTGTAATACAAACCAGTATTAATTCGCCACTCGTTTGTAGTTCTGCCAGCACTAATTGAACTTCGAAGTGCTCGAGCATTTGCTGATTGCTGACCCATCACTGATCCATTGATGTTTGTGGTGAATATCCAATTGTTCCATTTGTCGGTTGATACTGCTTCTTCGATAGGTTCGGTAAATTGTATATCAATAAAATCTGCCAATGGCGTATTTATCATGTATTTCATTAAACCCATTTTAAGCGTTCGTACTCCTTTTTGTCGCGATTCTTCAGCTGTTTCATCGGCGTAAGTATTAAATTTCACGGTATCTTTTACCCCGGCAAGTTTGTTCCGCCCTTCAACAAAAAAGGTATATTCGCCACCACCCGAACCTGTAGATTGGAAAGTACCAAGCACTACCAGATCTGCATCTTGAATATCACGTACATAGTTGATAAAATTAACCTCTTGCCTCATATAATTATCGGCGCCTTCCATATACACATTTATGGCATCCTTTCGGTGAGGCTTCTTTTTGGACTTTGGATCTTCTTCGGCAAATAGAGTTAAAGAAAATAGCGCAAGAATTATGACTGCAAGAACTGGTTTCATGCTTAAAATTGATTTAGGTTAAAAAGACCGAACACAATAAAAACATGTGTCTCGTGTTGATTTCGAGACAAAAATTGTCAGTAATGGTGGGAGTTCCAAATTAAAGGGGTAGGCTGGAATATTATGGGTTAAATGGTTGTTAACGGGACAAAACAGCTATTTTCAGGGATGAAGATAGAGCTTCACTTACACAGGTCTGGGTGTACTAAACAAAAAAGACCCGCACCGTGCGAGTCTTTTTCAATATATCAGGTTGATAATTACCTTATCTGTTAAATGAATTCAGCTTGCTCAGATATTTTCCAATAATATCAAATTCAAGATTTATTACTGAACCCGCTTTAAAAGTGTGGAAATTGGTTATTTCCTGAGTAAACGGGATAATTGCCACTTGGAAAGAATTATCTTTTGAGTTAACAACTGTAAGGCTAACTCCATTTACCGTTACCGAGCCTTTTTCAACGGTCATGTAACCTTTTTGTGCAGCTTCTATATCGAAATCGTATTCGAAAGTATAGTACCAGCTTCCGTCGGCTTCTTCCACTTTTTTGCAAGTGGCAGTTTGGTCAACATGACCTTGTACAATGTGTCCGTCTAAACGGCCATTCATCATCATACTACGCTCTAAGTTTACTTTCGAGCCCACTTCCAACAAACCTAAATTCGATTTTAGAAGTGTTTCTTTTATGGCTGTAACTTTATATAATTTCTCTGCTTTATCTACCCAAACAACTGTTAAACACACACCGTTGTGTGACAAACTCTGGTCAATCTTTAATTCATCGGCAAACGAACAGCTTAAAGTAAAATGTACATTCTCCTGATCTTTCTCGATGGCTTTAATCGTCCCGTATTCTTCTACTATTCCTGAAAACATATTTTTAAGTTAAAAGTATTAAGTCAAAAGTATTCTGAATAATTATTTAAGGTTCCAATCCACCCCGTCTTTGGTGTCTTTTAGTTCAACACCAATGGCATCTAAATCGTTG
>JAUVDE010000410.1 GCA_030595485.1 Draconibacterium sp. | reverse complement strand
TGTCGAATTCTAAATCAACTCCTGGGACTCCAGATTTCCAGCCACCATAAACTTTATTGTTTACATATATTGCAAGGCCTTCAAGCCAGTTTCCGAAAATACCTTCCTCACTTGATGAAATATACGCATCAATAATTGCTTGTATCAATTCTTGTGCAGTTAATATATTTTTAGCTTTAAATAAATATGGATTTTTGCGCCGTAAAATAGTTTTCAATTTTAGTTGGCCTAACTTATCAACTCTTTTCTTATGAAAATCACTTATGTTTTCTTCAACATATTTTTTTACTTCAGTTAAATCTAATCTATTCATAAGCTTATTCTCTTTATTGTTGCTATAATACGTTTAAAGAAATAAAATCTTTTTATTAACTCTCTCATCTTATTGTTACTCACTGAATATGTCCTAATGGTTCTGCAAACCAAGGTGTTGGGGGTATTTCCATTGTCATGTTCGATTATCGTACCAACTTGGAGGGATAACCCAACTTCGTGTCTAAATGCAATCATGTATTCGTGCATACTCAACAGTTTCAGTTTTGCTAACTAAATTAAACATAAAATCCGATAATCGAAGTTTGGTATTGTTTAATTGAAGCTGAAAATTATGAATGCTATCTTTTTTGTTATCCTGGTTTAGCGGTGTTGAGCTGTATTGCTATTTCAAATATTCCTCCAAACTAACAATCGTAGCATAACTCTTTAAAGTAGCCAAAGTAGAAGCATGAACACTAGAAGCTTTAACGGTGGCTGTTTCAAACTTCAGATCTCGGGTGGCACAAGCATCATGAATTACTGTACAAGCATAACCCAAATCGTAAGCGGCGCGTGTCCCACCTTCCAGACACATATGTGTTTGCATACCCACTAAAACCACCTTTTTAATGTTATTGGCTTGCAAATATTTTTGCATTTCTGTTCCATTAAAACAGCTAACCTCATTTTTTGCAATCACTTTCTCGTCCTCAAGCGGGGCTACCAGCTCATGAATATCTCCACCAGCTTTAACTTCGTGAGCAACGTGCACCACCAATCCGTCATTCGCTCGGAAATACTCCAATACTTGTTTCGCCTGTTCGCCAGCTTTTTCAGGCTCATGCAATTCAACAGCCCCTCCCGAAAAGTAGAACTCTTGAATGTCGATAAGGATTACTGCTGTAGAATCCAGTTTCTGAGCAAATGAAGATACGGTGATAAGGGAAAATACAAAGGCGAATAACAAGTTCTTCATAATCGTTATTTTTCCTAAAAATAGGAAATAGAGCGCAGATGACGCTGATTTTGCAGATAAATGCCATTAAATTATTTTATGAAACTTAGTGCCTTTGTGTTCTTAGTGGTTATTTATTTCTATCACGCAGCCACAAATAATTCGAAGGATTTAGCCGAAATAGCAAGTTGTTCAAAAAGAGGAAACATCCCGTTAGGAAATAAAAGTGTAACGAAAGTGATGAGAACAATATCCGCGAAAATCAGCAAGATCAGCGTTCCATCAAGCATAAAAAAAGGTGCCCCAAACGGAGCACCTTTCAATATATATTTGTTGTAATAATTTATGCTAACAATTCTTTTACCTGATTGTAAACGTTTTCGCCGGTATAACCCAATTTGACATCTAATACTCCGGCAGGAGCTGAGTAACCAAACGAGCCCAAACCAAATACTTTACCATCGGCAGCAACTAAACCTTCAAGGGTTACAGGTAAACCTGCTGTTAAACCAAATTTAGTCACACCTGCAGGTAAAACTTCTGCTTGGTAAACTGCATCTTGCGAACGGAATAAACCTTCCGAAGGAACCGATACAATACGACTTTTAACACCATCTTTTTCCAATAATTCGGCTCCGGCAACTAAAGTGCTAACTTCCGAACCACTTGCTAAAAGAATCACATCAGGAGTGCCTTCACAATCGTTAAGAATGTAGGCTCCTTTTGTTGCACCTTGTGCAGTTTCGTAGGTCGTAACATCTTTAATCCCTTGACGAGAAAGAATCAATGCCGTTGGAGTATCTACGTTTTCCATTGCCATTTTCCATGCAACAGTAGTTTCGTTACCATCAGCCGGACGAAGAACTAACATTGAGTTCTTGTGGCTGTGGTTTTGTAATTTCTCTAACAAACGAATCTGAGCTTCGTGCTCAACCGGTTGGTGAGTAGGGCCGTCTTCTCCAACGCGGAATGCATCGTGAGTCCAAATGAATTTAACCGGAATTTCTTGAAGAGCAGCAATACGAGCCGCTGGTTTCATGTAATCTGAGAATACAAAGAAAGTACCGCAAGCAGGAATAATTCCACCGTGCAATGCCAAACCATTCATTATACAAGCCATAGTTAATTCGCAAACACCTGCTTGTAAAAACTGACCGCTAAAGTCACCTTTTTTAAAGGCTGTAGTGTTTTTCAAGAAACCATCTGTTTTATCCGAGTTCGAAAGGTCGGCAGACGAAACTACCATGTTTTCAACCTCGTTTGCATATACCGAAAGAACAGCTGCCGAAGCACCACGTGTTGCAATACCCGCTTTTTGTTCAATCTTGCTGTAATCGATATCTGGAATTTCGTTTGCGTAGAAAGCATTCATTTTTGCTGCTAACGCTGGGTTTGCAGCTTCCCATTTCGCTTGCTCTGCTTTTTTCTCGGCAGCAGCAGCAATTAATTCAGCTTCGCGTTTTGCGTATAATTCTTTAACATCGTCGAAAATAACAAATGGATTTTCAGCGTTGCCACCTAAATTCTCAATTGTTTTTGCAAACGATGCACCTGCACCACTTAATGGCTGTCCGTGAGTAGAACACTGTCCTTCAAAATTGTCACCACCGTCAGTAACAGCTCCCAGTCCCATAATTGTTTTACCAATAATCAGGCTTGGTTTTTCTGTTTCAGCTTGCGCATCTTGTATCGCTTTACGAATAGCAGCCGGGTCGTTACCAACAATAGTAATTACATTCCAGCCCCAAGCTTCGTATTTCATTGCAGTATTCTCGGTGGTCACCTCGTCGGTACCTGTCGATAACTGAATGTCATTCGAATCGTAAAACATAATCAGGTTACTTAAACCCAAGTGTCCTGCAATACGACCCGCACCTTGCGAAATCTCTTCCTGAACACCACCATCCGAAATGAAAGTATACGTTTTATGCGCCATCCACTCGCCAAAACGAGCCACCATAAAACGCTCGGCAATTGCAGCTCCCAAAGCCATTGCATGTCCTTGTCCAAGTGGACCCGATGTGTTTTCAACACCACGTTCAACATCCACTTCAGGGTGCCCCGGAGTTACGCTTCCCCACTGACGGAAATT
>JAUVDE010000133.1 GCA_030595485.1 Draconibacterium sp. | reverse complement strand
AAAGCTGATATTTTAAGTACAATTGAAAAAGAATTGGCTGCGATTGATTTTAGCGACATTGAAATTTTCGGAATTAGTGCCAAGTACAATCAATGGATTCCGGGGATTTTGCTTGCCGAAGCGGCGAAAAAGGTAGCACCGCATGTAAAAGTGTTGGTTGGCGGTTTTGGCAATGCAAATGTAGCACGCGAAGCCATGCAAATTTGCCCATATTTCGACATGGCAACTTGGGGCGAGGGTGAATTCCCTTTACTGAACTTGCACACGGAGTTGGAGAAAAGCACACCCGACTATTCAACTATTCCTCGCTTTATGTATCGACACGAAGACCGTTTAATAAAGTCGTTGAGTAACAAAAGTGAGTATCTGGATTTTGAGAATTACCCGTTTCCTGACTACAGTGATTTTGTGGAAAACTATCCACACAAAGATGATATGGAAAAGGTAACAATTCCTATAAACACAATTCGCTCGTGCCACTGGTCGAAATGCAAATTTTGCGATTTTAATCAGGGTTACAAATTACGAATGCGCAGCCCCGAGTGTGTTGTAAAAGAGATTGCACATGTAAGTAAGGAATACGGTTTATATACTTTTTCATTTGTTGATAGCGATACTTTTGGCAACGAAAAACACTTTAACCGACTTCTGGATTTAATTATTGAGCTGAAATTAAGCACCCGCGAGGATTATGTTTTTTGGGCAGAGATTATTCCGAATCCATTGTTTACAGCTACTATGATTGAACGAATGGCGATTGCCGGATTTAAAAATATATTTATTGGCTACGATGGGCTTTCGGATCCGATGCTTCAGAAAATGAATAAAAGCAATAGTTTCTCGGACAACTTGTTTGTGGTTAAACAAAGCATAAAAAATGGAATTTCTCCCTATGTAAACGTTATAAAACACATTCCCGATGAAACGGAAGATGATATACAAGAGTGCATTAGCAACCTGCATTACACCCGCTTTTTTTATAATAACCCAGTGGTTCCGTTTTCGCACAACACGGTAGATTTGGTTTTGTCGTCGATGAGTAAATACTATAAACTGCTTTCGGCAGAAGAACGTAAAAGTTACGATTTTGACATCATGACTTACTTGTTGCCCGACTATTTCCCCGACAATGAAAATCGGTTTCACTTGTTTCGTTACCAGAAAAATATTCCTGCAAATAGTAAAGAGTGGAACAATTTTGTGGAAATAGAGAAATACTATCGCGAGAATTGTTTCAGTTATACGGTTCAGGAAAATAACGGAATTATTTATTACACCGAATATTGTAACGACGAAGAAATTGAGAACATTATTTTCGAGGATTTGGAATACGGTGCAGTGCTGAAAGCCACTCAGCAACAAGTGCTTTCATTTGAATTGTTGTTTAACGAAGTTTCAAAAACCACACCTCTCCTTTCGAAAGAACGATTAATTGAAGTTTTAACGCATTTAAAGCAAGCACATATTATTTATTGCAATGCTAATTTTTCGAATGTTGTATCGTTGGTAAACTTGTAAAGCTTAACGGTATATCTCCTCTTCGGTAAAAACAAAAGTCTCAAAATCTAAGGATGCGAAGTAACTGCAACTATTGACTCTCCTCTTTCTTTTGGCTACCTTGTAGCTAAATGAAATTGTTTATGAGAGCAACTACAATTGATGAAGTAATTGATTTATTGGAGGGTATTATTGAAGAATCAAAGGCTTTAGAAAGTACCACTGGTTATTTTGCAGCCCTCTACCAAAAGGTTACCATTAGCGTAAAAGAGAAATTAAACACAGGTTATTTCGACAATGACCAACGAATGGAATTATTGGATGTTCAGTTTGCTAATCGGTATTTTGAAGCATATTTCAATTATAAAAATGGCAAAACAATTACTCAATCGTGGGAAAAGACATTCAAGCATACTACTGATAATAAACTGATAGTTTTACAACACTTATTGTTGGGGATGAATGCACATATTAACCTTGATCTTGGGATAGCAGCAGAGAAAATTTCCAAGGAAAACATTAAAGAATTACACGATGATTTTAATAGAATAAACAAGTTGCTCGCATTAATGGTGGAAGAAATTCAACAAGATTTGGCTCGCATATGGCCCACCTTATCGACCGTACTAAAATGGTTGAAAAATATAGATAATTTTTTAATCGATTTTAGCATGAACTTGGCAAGAGATGGAGCTTGGAAATTCGCGAACAATCTGGATAGTATAACGGAGATTAAGAAAGACAAGCTAATCAAGGAAAGGGATAGCAAGATTGCCAATTTTGCCCAATCAATTATTCCAACTTCTTGGATAATACGTTTGGTATTTGGGATTGTCCGTATTAGTGAAAGAGGCACCACTATATCAAGAATTAAAGCTTTGGAAAAACAATAGTGACTCCTATCAACCTACATGTAACTATAAGTCAAAAAGCACCAAATCATCTATGCTTCGATAAAAAGAGACAGTATTTATTGTACATCCTCAATTTGAGAATTTCTCAATTTAACAATTTCCCATTTCTACAGTAAAATTTAGTGTTAGATGTAATGCTTTTGTAAAGCTGGCGTCTTAACTTTGAAAGATGCCTAAAAAAGGCGCAGAAAAGAAAAAGAATACATGCTTGCCAAAGATTTTAAAACAAAGGTATTACCATGCAGCAAAAAGTTATTGCGCTTTGCAACTCACTTTTTGAAAGACGAGGACTTGGCACGCGACGTGGTTCAGGATGTATTTTTGAAGCTTTGGCAAAAGCGTGACACTTTGGAGGAGATTGAAAACATTGAGGCTTTTACAATGCGAATGACACGCAATCGTTGCCTGGATGTGATTAGAGCCAACAAAACAATTCCGATTGATGAAGATATTGACCGGAAGTTGAAAGAAAAAACGGTTGACGTTCATTCTAAAGTTGAGTTAAGCGAATCGGCAAATCAGATTAAAAGACTGATTGAGAAACTACCAGATTTGCAACGAACGGTAATACAACTACGAGACATTGAACAGCTTTCGTACGTCGAAATTGCGGAAGCAACAGATTTGAAAGTCAATGCGATTAGAGTAAACCTATCGAGAGCACGAAAAAAGGTGCGCAATGAATTTTTAAAGATTAACAGTGATGATGGAACTAAAAGAAATACAACAATTACTGCAACGCTACTTTAAAGGCGAAAGCACAGAAGCAGAAGAAACAAAGCTGGCAACTTATTTCGGAAGTGGAAACGTAGCTGAAGAAGTGGCAGAATATGCTGAGTTTTTTGGTGGAGTTTCAGAACTGTCAAATGTTGCCGACGATAGCAGGATTGAAGATGATGTGATGAATTTTATTCTGGAAAACGAACACCGCGAAAAAACAAAATACCGTTCGATGTGGAAAATGGTAACCGGAATTGCAGCATCGATAATTATTGTACTGGGTGGATTTTTGTTTTATCAGGAACAGCAAAAACCTTTTGAGGACAGCTTTGAAAATCCTGATGAAGCTTTAGCGTACGCCACAAAAACCTTGTCATTTGTGTCGGGCAAATATAACAAAGGCTTAGCTCAATTTTCACAGTTCGACAAGTTGCGCAAAGCAAACAACCCGGTAAAAAAGAGCACTGCTCCAATAGTTGAGTTCTACAAAGGAATAGAAAGGTTGGGAGAAAGTGAGCAGTCACAGTCACAGTTTTCAGATGCGGACAGCTTGTAATAAGGAAGTCACAGTTTTTAGTAACAGTTGACAGTAAGAAAAAGAAGAATTGAAAAAATATAATATGAAATTAAGAAGCGGAATATAGTTTCGATTAGCATGCAAGCCGAAACTTGAAAGCTGTAACTTGTAACAGATAAACAACAATTAAAAAACTTATATCATGAAAAAATTAGTATTGATTCTAGCATTTGTGCTACCGATGGTAGTGCTTGCACAAAAAACACCAGTTGACAAATTATTCGACAAATACGCCAACCAAAAAGGATTTACAACAGTAAATATTTCGGGCACACTTTTAGGTTTTGCAGCTCAATTGGAAAACGATGACGAAGAAGTTAGCAACATGCTTTCTAGTTTAAAAGGAATTCGCGTACTAACTGTTGAAGATGAAGAGCTGAATAAGAAACTCGATTTTTACAAAGAATTAGAAGCCGATGGTTTCTTTAAAGATAACAACTTTGAAGTGCTAATGGAAGTTACGGAAGAAAATGAAGTTGTACGTTTTCTTGCTAAAGATGAAGGTAATGGTAACATCTCGGATTTACTTTTAGTTGTTGGCGGCAACGACAATGTTTTAATAAGCATAAGTGGAGTAATTAAATCGAAAGACATTGGCAAAATTACAAAGTCGCTAAATGTTAATGTGGGTGATTTTGACTAAAAACGAAGTATCAAGTAGTAAGTACACAGTACCAAGTATAGAAGAAAGAGAATCCGGGATTTCCCGGTTTTTTTTATGCCAAACATTTGTCATTTAGAGAGCTTACCCAAAATATTTTGGCACAATGAGATAATTTCAAAGGCATTATAGATAAAACCACTAAGACACAAAGAAATATCAATGACACAGTTCAAAAATGCTTTGTGTTCTTTGTGTCATAGTGGTAATCTGAAATTTATGTCATAAGTAGGGAAGCGATAGAGGAACCTGTTACCAACAGCTTATACGAGAGAACAGATTCCTCTCTACGTTCGAAATGACATCATTAAAATAGCCAAACAAGAAAGGAAATTCAAACATCAAAAAACAAAAAAAGGCTGCCGAAGCAACCTTTTTCTATCTCATTACTCAATACTGAGTACTCATAATCTATTCTTACAACAATCCACGCCTTTTCAACAATGGCTCTTTTGAAGGAGCTTGTCCGCGGAAGTTTTCATAAATAACCATACCATCATCCGAACCACATCTTTCTAATAAAGTACGGAATTTTGCAGCATATTCTTTGTTAAACACATCGCCCGTTTGTTTGAATGCATCGTAAGCATCGGTATCTAAAACAGCTGCCCAAATGTAAACGTAGTAACCTGCCGAGTAGCCATCGCCCGAGAAAATATGAGAGAAATAAGTACTGCGGTAACGTGGGAAAAACTCCGAAATTAAACCAAGTTCACCCATTGCATCTTTTTCAAATTTATTTACATCGGTAATATTTACATCACCCGTTGTATGGTATTTCATATCCAACAACGATGCAGCCACATATTCGCCTGTAATAAAACCTTGATTGAAGGTTCCTGCCTTAATCAATTTATCCAATAAGGCATCTGGAATTGCTTCACCGGTTTCGTAATGTTTAGCATAGACTTTAATTACTTCAGGTTCAGCAGCCCAGTTTTCCATAATTTGCGAAGGAAGCTCAACAAAATCGCGAGGTACACTACCTGCAGTTCTGTCGTATGGTCCATCAGCAAATAATCCGTGAAGAGCGTGACCAAATTCGTGAAAGAAAGTAGAAACTTCATCGAAACTTAATAAAGCTGGTGCATCTCCTGCAGGACGAGTAAAATTCATAACAATAGAACCTACGCGCGAAACACGTTTTCCATCAACATACGATGCAGGACGGAAACTCGTTGACCATGCTCCTACCCTTTTTCCATCGCGTGGGTGAAAATCCATATATATAACACCAAGGTGTGAACCATCAGCTTCTTTTACTTCATATACTTCAGCTTCATCGTGGTAAGTTGGCACATTGGTTTGTTTTACAAATTTTAATCCGTAAAGATTTTCAACTACATAAAAGATACCATTTTTAGCAGCATCCAAACTAAAGTAAGGTTTTACTTCAGCTTCATCCAAGTCAAATTTCTCTTTACGTAATTTTTCTGAATAGAACCACCAATCCCAGCTTGCCAATTTAAATTTACCACCTTCGCGGGTGATAATTTTCTGCATATCTTTTACATCTTGTTTCGCCATTTCTAACGATGGATTCCAAAGCTCCATTAAGAAATCGGTAATTGCCTCAGGCGTTTTTGCCATGTTTACGTCAGCTTTGTAAGCAGCAAAGTTTTTGAAACCAAGCAATTTGGCTTTTTGGTCGCGAAGAGGAACAATTTTCGTGATAATTTCTTTGTTATCGTTTTCGTTGTTATTGTCGCCACGCATAAAGTAACCGCGGTACAATTGCTCACGTAAATCACGTTTTTCAGAAAAAGTAAGGAAAGGAATCCAACTTGGCTTTGCCATAGTGAAAACCCATTTCCCAGTATCACCTGCTTTTTCCGCAGCAATTGATGCTCCGGCAATAACGTCTTCTGGTAAACCAGCTAAATCTTCTTTCTTATCGATAACCAATTTAAAGTTTTTGTTGGTTTCAGCCAATAGGTTTTCGCCAAACTGAAGATACAAACCTGATAGTTCGATATTTATTTCTTTCAATTTTGCCTGATTCTCTGCATTTAGGTTTGCACCACCACGTTCGAAATCTGAATAAAACTTCTCAACAACACGCATTTGCTCCTGGTCGAAACCCAATTCATTTCGTTTGTCGTAAACCACTTTAATACGTTTGAACAAACCGGCATTCATCGAAATATTATTCCTATGCCCTGTTCTAATTGGCGATAATTCACGAGCAACAGCTTGCATCTCGTCATTCGTTACTGCGCTGCTTAAAGGTCCAAATACACCACTTACTTTACTCAACAATACTCCCGACTCATCAAAAGCCAGAATTGTATTTTCAAAAGTAGGTGCTTCCGAATTTGCAACAATTGCCGCAATTTCGGCTTCTTGTTGTTTAATTCCTTCTTTTACGGCCGGCACATAGTGCTCAACTTTAATCTCATCGAATGGTGGTACACCAAAAGGAGTATTCCACTCTACAAAAAACGGATTTTCCATGTTCAAATTACTTTCTTTTTTCTCAGACTGACACGAGGTAAAGGCCAATCCAGCTACAAAAATAAAAAATAGCAGTTTATTCATTTTCAAAATATTTATGATTTTAATTTGAGGCGAAAGATAAGGAATTCTCGGACTTTGCTTTATGACAGAATTCACGTTAAGAAATGGAACGCAGATTACGTTGATTTCATAGATATCCACAGAACAAAATCACCTTAAATCGAAATTATCAGCGTTATCAGTGTTCCTTTGAATTCAACACTACTTTAAATCTTGCAAAACCACAAAGTTCAGCTCTTTAATTTGTCATAAAAATCAGTACTTTTGTGCCTTTCAAAAACGACAGAAAAATCATTCGAAATGAAGATATCATATTCCTGGTTAAAAGATTACATAAAACTGGAACAGTCGCCCGAAGAAATTTGCGACATACTTACACAAACCGGTCTGGAAGTAGGCGGTTTAGAAGAAGTTGAAACCGTAAAAGGTGGATTACAAGGATTGGTGATTGGCGAAGTTGTTACTTGCGAAGCTCATCCAAATTCAGATCACTTGAGCAAAACGACTGTAAATGTTGGTGGCGCCGAATTGTTACCAATTGTTTGTGGTGCGCCAAACGTGGCCACCGGGCAAAAGGTTGTTGTTGCCACTGTTGGAACTACTTTGTACGACGGTGACAATGATTTTAAGATTAAAAAATCTAAAATCAGGGGTGAAGTTTCAATGGGAATGATTTGTGCCGAAGACGAAATTGGCTTGGGCAAAGGTCACGACGGCATTATGGTTTTAAACGAACATGCTAAAGTTGGAACTGCCGCAAAAGACTTTTTTAACATTGAATCGGATTGGGTAATTGAAATTGACCTTACTCCAAACCGTATCGACGGAGCTTCGCACATTGGAGCTGCACGTGATTTAGCTGCTTTCTTGAAAAAAACACAGGACATTGAATATACAAGACCTTCGGTTGACAACTTTAAAGTTGATAATACCGATCTGGTAATTCCGGTTGAAGTTGTAAACCCGGAAGCTTGTCCACGATATACCGGAGTAACAATTTCGGGAATTGAGGTAAAAGACTCGCCTGAATGGTTGAAAAACCGTTTAAAAATGATTGGTCTGTCGCCAATTAATAATGTGGTGGATATTACCAACTATGTACTTTTTGAAACTGCACAGCCTTTGCATGCTTTTGATGCTGCTGAAATAACAAGCGAGAAAGTCACTGTTAAAACTTTACCCGGTGGCACAAAAATGATTACTCTCGATGAGGTAGAACGTAAACTTCATGAAAACGATTTATCGATTTGTAATGATAACGAGCCGATGTGTATTGGTGGTGTTTTTGGTGGAATTAATTCGGGCGTAAAAGAATCAACTAAAAATATTTTCCTTGAGAGTGCTTGTTTCGACCCCGTATTTATTCGTAAAACAGCACGTCGTCATGGTTTAAATACCGATGCTTCGTTTCGTTTCGAACGTGGAGTTGACCCAAATGGTGTGATT
>JAUVDE010000155.1 GCA_030595485.1 Draconibacterium sp. | reverse complement strand
AATACAAAAACAGGGAAATCTACCGACGCACATTTGCATCCGCTTTTTAATAAGATTCTAAAAAGAAAACATTATCGATTGGCATACGATTCAAGAGGGAATATTTGGATAGAACATAACCAACTAACTCGTATAAACATTAACGAAAATGTGGCGGTTAATATACCAATTAGTAGCAATAACGTACTTTCATCTATTTCTCCGGTTTTTTATTCGTATTTCGAAGATAAAAAAAATGACAAATTATGGTTTGCTGCTTCTGGTGGATTCTATTCGTACAGTTATGTCGACCAAAAAATTGAAAATGTAGTTGCTCTAAACAATACGCGAAATAGTTATGGCTCCATAGTAAACTCAATAGTAGTTGACAAATACAATCAGGTAGTTGTTGGAACCTCAAAAGGACTTTTTAAATATGATTTAGAATCTCAGTTAATATCGCCCTATTTTAACAGTGATAAGTTCAATAATACTTTGTTTCAAATACTCTGGGAAACAGACAGTGTTTTATGGGCAGCTACAAGTCAGGGTTTGTTGAAAATAGATTCTAACAATGCTGAGTTAACTACTAAATACCTGGAAAGTGATCACGATTTTCGAGCAGGTGCCTATTTGAATGCTTCAGATAATAAGGTTTACCTGGGAACTAACAATGGTTTTTTGCGTTTTTCTCCCAAAGATGTAATTCCCGATACCTCTTCCAATAGGGTAGTAATAACATCTTTTCTACTCAGGGGAACAAAAAAGGGTTCAGATGTAACCCAAAATTATTTAGATAGAATTGGGCAAAAATCAACGCTGGATATTCCATTTTCAAACTCCGTTTATCGTTTTCAGTTTAATTCGTTTGATATTCCCCATCAGGATAAAATAAATTATTCTTATTTATTAGAAGGCTTTGAAGAGCTATGGCATACCGGGAAATCGGGAGTAGCCACCTACACTAATTTAACATCGGGGAAATATATCTTTCATGTGAAGGCATCAACAACTACAGGAGTTTGGAAAGATGAAACAACACGAATTAATTTTGAAGTATTACCCGCCTGGTGGCAAACCATTTGGTTTCGATTTTTAATTGTTTTGTTTGTTATTGGAGCTGCAGCCATAATCTGGATTGAATCGTTGAAACGTGCAAAACTCAGGCATTTGGTAGATGTGGAGAAAAGCGAACAAAAACGTTTGAAGGAAGTAAACCAAATGAAATTGCGCTTCTTTACCAATATTTCTCACGAGCTCAGAACGCCACTAACCTTAATCTATAGCCCATTGAAAAAAATGGTTGCACAAAGTACTTCAGACGAGGAAATTAAAAAGAGACTACCAGGTCTTTATCGAAATGCACAACGTATGAAACACTTGGTTGACCAAATACTTGAATTCAGAAAAGCAGAAATGGATGAATTGAGTCTTAATCTGAAAAATTACGATTTTATCGATTTCTGTCGAGGTGTTATAGATTCGTTCCATTTTATGGCTCAAACAGAAGGGATTAAGATTAACTTCATGCACAATAGCTCTACTTTATCTTTTGACTTTGATAGCGATAAATTCACTAAAATTCTATTCAACCTTTTTTCCAATGCATTAAAGCATACTCCCAAAGGAGGAGTTATCACCCTAATTGTAAACCTTGAGGGTGAGTGGGTAGATATTTCTTTGTCAGATACAGGAAAGGGAATACCAGAGTCGAAATTGGAAGCTATCTTTGAACGCTATTATCAGGTGGATAAAGATGTGGAAGGCACCGGTATTGGCTTGGCACTAACTAAAAAGCTGGTGGCTATTCACGGAGGTAAAATTTGGGCTGAAAACATACCAGGTGAAGGTGCCATTTTTAAACTGAGAGTACCGCTATTAAAAAAATTAGCAGCTGTAGAAATTAGCAGTGATATCTCTGAAGAAAATGTTGTTTTACCCCAGATTAAACAAATGCAACCTGAAAACAATACTGATGACGCAATAGGTTTATCATTATTAATTGTCGAAGATGATTGGGAATTAAGACATTATTTAGAAACTGAATTCAAAACTGAATACAATATTTATACTGCGCCAAATGGAAAAGTCGGTTTGTATGAAGCCATTGAAAATCTACCTGATGTTATTATTGCCGATGTAATGATGCCTGAGATGAATGGCTATGAATTCTGTAAGGCTTTACGCGACGACCTACGCATTAGCCATATTCCGGTAGTGATACTAACTGCAAAAAGCACAGCCGAAAACCAGATTGAAGGATACAAAGCCGGAGCAGACTTGTACGTTTCAAAACCATTCGATAAAGATATTCTGCAATCGCAAATTCAGGCCTTACTTACTAACCGCGAGTTGCTGAAAAAACGATTTGGACATGATTTCGGTTTAAACGTGAAAGAAATTACACACAGCGAGACCGATGAAAAATTACTACATAAAGCCATTAGTATTGTCGAAATGAACATGCAAAACCCCCAATTTGATGTAAATGGATTTGTTGAAAAAATTGGGATTAGCCGGACGTTAGCTTACAAAAAAGTAAAGGCGATTTCAGGAAAATCAATTAACGATTTTATTTTGACAATTCGATTAAATAAAGCGGGGATACTATTAAAACAAACTGATAAAACCGTCTCTGAAATTACTTTGGAAATTGGCTTCTCCGATCACTCCTACTTTAGTTCCGTATTTAAAAAGAATTTTAATATGTCTCCTTCTGAGTTCAGAAAAAGTAAATTGGATTAGTGTTGGGACACTATTCCAATTTAATCTCCGGATGGGTTAATTCCCCGCCGCTTGCGGCGAAACGCAATATAGTTAAGCAATCATGATACCTCGTCCGCTTGCGGCGGGGAGATTCATTCTGTAGAATCTGCTCACTATCACATGAATTAAATAAACCAAGCTTGTTAGCGATGCAGCTCCAATTCCTGATATTTTTATAAAATTTCGTTTTTCCATAATTTATTCTTTAATCGTAAACTTGCTGTTTATGTTACTATTCGAAAGTTTATCTTTTAAGGTTTTGGAAATTTTGAATTCACCATTTATTACTTCACCCTTAACAACAATAATTCCCGGTGCATACAATTTGAATTCCACATCCCAGTCTTTTGGCCACGCTTGCAATAAGTATATCTTATCATTATCGTATTGAAGTAGCATTTTTTGTAAAGCACTCATCGCAACTGTTCCATGGCATTGGTCTGGTGTCCAGTCGTAATTTGGCCCCCACATTGTTGGGAAACGATAACCTTGGGTTTTTGCATTAAAATTCTGTGCAGTAAGTTCTGCGGCTTCTTCACTAAGTCCGAGACAGGCAGCTTTTATTGCATTCTGCTGCCAACCTCCGGTTTGTTTTATTAAACGATGCTTAAATGTTTGGCGTGCCATTTCAAGGTCGTTTCTCCCAACGCCAAAAGCTCGGTAGGGGAAAATGGCATAAAGCTCCGGATTTTCTACATTTTGTTTGCCGCTGTACTCTTGTGCCGGAGAAAGTCTTCTTTCTCCATCAACAATTTGAGTAGGAATTTCAGGTAACTCCGAAATTAATCTAGACCATTGTTTTTGCTGTTCTTCCGTAATTTCCAATTTCGGTAGTTTTAACAATTCGGTACAAACCTTATTAATTCCCACAATTTCGGGTAATGGATTTATGGCTTTGTTGTAGGTTTCCAATGCCATGGCGGGATCAAACATAATTTTACCGTTTTCATCACGCCCCCAATGTTGGTCAAAAAAGGTAATGATTTCAGTAACTACGGGCAAAAGTGTTTCTCGTAAGAAAGTTTCATCTTGAGTGAAGTTGTAATAATCGAGCATCATTAAGGAAACCTCTAAACCACTTTGCCAATAGTAGCGGATAAATAAATTCTGAGTCATACCAAGTGGCAACTTCGAACGGTCGCGACCATAATTGGCATCGGCATAAGTTCCCCAAAAATTCATAGTTTCAGGGAAAAATGCGCCGGAATGTTTGTAGTAAGTTTCTGTTGCCAATTTACGGATAGGAAGTGCATTCTTGTACATATTAAAGAGCGGCAGCATTAAATCAAAATCTCCAGCTTCTAGCATCGACCAATAAGGCAATCGTGTATTTTGCCACCAGAATGGACCTCCCCAACGTCGGTAATCGGCATCATAACCCTTGTAATCATCTTTTAGATTTTCTGTATCAACCGTAAAAATTGAACCATTAAATTTTATTGGCGAAGCTCCGCGGCCCGAACAAGCATTTATATAACGTTGCAAAGTGTAGTTTCGTGAAATAGTAGAAACCTTTTCTTTTTCGGCACTATTTTTAGTTGAAACATGGATGTAACTTCTGTGCCAGAATTCTTGCCACCAGTTTTTATGTTGTAGAAACCTATTTGTCCGATTAAGCGATTCAATTGTATTGGCTTTTTCCGTAATTTCGGAGATCCATTTTTCTTTGGTTTCAGTTTGTGAGGTAATTGTATAAACCGAAATTGAAAATTGCTTTAATGGATTTGCT
Source organism: Draconibacterium sp. (assembly GCA_030595485.1). GTDB lineage: Bacteria > Bacteroidota > Bacteroidia > Bacteroidales > Prolixibacteraceae > Draconibacterium. Next base: position 3,064 of record JAUVDE010000155.1, on the reverse strand, counting down.
GAATTCAGTTGATTGGGACCTATTTTTATTAACTCTGCTGAACGAATTAAAGCACCAAATGTACGTTTTAGCAGTGGGTCATTATTCTGATTTGCAAATTCCTCCAGTCCCTGTAATTTTAAATTATCTGCCCAAACCGAACGTTCATTTCTGTGGAGCCAAATCACATCTTTACCTGAATCTGAGCTAATTTCATCTTTCTCAACAAATACATCAGATGCTCCATCTCCAGCCAATCCGTAGGCTGAATGCAATTCATTTTTTTCAGTTATTTGTCGGCGTTCTGTTCTCCAAGGCTCCGTACTGACTTTCGCCGAAATGGGTGATTCACTTTTTACATCCAACTCAACAACAGGATGGTTGGCATCAATCCAAGCCTGAATTGAAACGCTGTTTTTATCGGTTCCGGCTTTTATATGAATAATACCATCTTTTAATTCTAATTCCTGTATAAATGGATTGCCGGTTTTAAAAGGATTGGGAGTAAGCGAAAGTCTTATTTTACCAATTTTCAATAATCGCCCATTTTCGCTCCATGCATCGGTTTTAGAAAGATAAAAAAGCAAATCACCATTTTCTTCGACCCATAAATTAACACCAATATCACCATTCCCTGCCGGCATCGAACCCATTGAATTTTGTGATGGAGAGTCCCATTTAACATTGTAGTCAGGCAAAGGAGTTGTCGTATTTAATTCATTCAAAATAGAATTTATGGTTTGATTCCCCATTAATTTGTATCCTTCATTTTTCCAGTGGAATCGGTCTCCTTTTGCGAACTCAAGTTTATCTGCTACTAGTGCATACAAATCGTTTACAGGAATATTAAACTTAGTCATTACCTCTTTAGCCAAACCATTTCGTTTGGCAATTGTAGGATTGATTTCTTTATTCAATTCTGGTTTCCCAGTTTCAGTTACGGGTGTAATACTTCCCCAGATTATGTTTGAATTCGTGCTATTTTCTTTAATGGTAGTAATATACTTCTCGAGAAGTGGAACATATTCATCATCACCAATTCTTCCCACCGGCCAACCATGCAAGCCAATGTTAAAATGAATAACATCGTATTTGCGATATTTTACAATCTTGGCTAAATCGTCGAATAAAAACTCGCTTTTTAAATGCTTTGGAGTCAACCAATAATCCACATTTATTTTTCCTTTTAAACCTGGAATAACTGTATTTTTAAATCCATTCATTACCGAATTTCCAATAAGTAATACATTGGGTAAATCCAGATTGTATTCTTTTGTGGGATAAAAATTCCATGGGCCACCTTCCGAATGTAATCCCAATTCTTCATCAGTTTGAGCGAAAATTGAAAGGGTGGTACAAAGAAAGATAAGGACGATTATGGTTTGTTTCTTCATCATGTTATTTTGATTACAACTTATTTATTTTTTCCAGCTTTTATCCGTTTTGTTATATGTTGATGCCACTCCACATCACGCCAAATTCCTTTAAATTGAGGATGTGTAAAGTTAGAGGTGCAAATAAATTTATAACCGTGTTTAACTGCTAAATCTACAGAAATGTCTGCTGCCTCTTTTATAAATTCCCAATCCACAAAAGGATGTTCTTGCCAGAATACTGCTCCCCAGCCTTCTGTATTTCCAACGGAGATATTGTGCTTTTTACCAAGGGCTGCTGCTTTTTGAATACGACCCTCCATCCAGTCCGATAATTCCTGTTTATTATCTCCCCAATATTTCAACACCTTTTTATAATTCTCTTCGAAATGACTTTGTTTTTCACTTCGGAACAGGTTTAGTCCGGCAAGTCCTGTCTTTTTATTAAAGTCGGCATGATGTGAAAACCAGTAGTGCGGGTCGATGGCTCCAAAATTTGAAACATCTACACTGTCTAAATCTGCTGCACCGGGGAAGCTGGCAAAAAAAGGAATATCGGGCCAATTGGAACTAAGTTCTTTTATTGAAGTATTTATAAAACGCTGAAAAAATTTGGCTTGTAACTTTGTATAACCACCGTTTTTTCTTTTTTCAAAAACCTCATCGGGTACATTAGCATCCGGATTATTCTCTTTAAATAGTTTCTCATTTCCACGTTGGTTCATTTCTTTTTTAAACCATTCTAAACCGTGCCAAAGTGGGTACTCGTTTAATAGGTCGACATAAATTATATCTTGCATTAAATCGTTATCGGCAATAAATTGCAAGGTTTCATTCCACACACGAACAAAATCAGCTATGCTTTCTGTGTCGTTTACACGGTCGGTACCCATAAACCAGGTTGATAAACCAATATAAATACCACGTTCTTTACACTTTGTCAGAAATTCGATTAAGTCTTTTCGTGGATTGGAGCGCATTGTAAATTGGTTGCCCCAATAAGCTGGTTTATGTGCTTCTCTTACATGTAAAAACTCATCCTGAATGTTGCCTTGCCTGTCAGCTGCAATTAGATGTGGAAAGCAGTCGATTCTAAGTGCATTGTAGCCACGTTCAATCATTCCGTCCAAAACCAAATCCCAGTCTTCAAAATCGCCAAACTGGTGGTGACGTAACATCCAACTGTAATCCCACATGGCAATGGCAAGCGGGTTTTTCATTTGTATTAAAGATGTGCGAGTCTTATTTGGTTTTCCTATAAGCCCTTCTTCATTTGCAGACAAAGAAACTGGAAGCATTGCGGTTCCAGCAGCTATTGATGCACTTTTTATGAAGTTTCTTCTATTAAAATTTGAGTTGGACATAATAACGATGTTTTATTTAATTTTGTTTTCAGGGAGTAATCCAAGAGGAATGGTATCATTTTGAGATTTACACCAGTCAGCAAGTTGCTTTTTTAATGTAACAATGAGTTCTAAATTTCTTGGGTCATTTGCTAAATTATTCATTTCCAAAGGGTCTTTTCCTAAATCGTACAATTCTTCTTGAGGCCGATGAAGATAGGTGTTAATTATTTTTTTAGCATGCTCATTGGTTTTCGATTTCTCTACCCACGACTCCCAAAAGGGCAAATAGTGTTTTCCGCTTTTTGTCCCAGTTATGTGAGTTGTAAAAGTTGTATCGGGTGAAAGGTTTAGAATATATCTGTGTGT
>JAUVDE010000141.1 GCA_030595485.1 Draconibacterium sp. | reverse complement strand
CACTGTATCTTCCGTCAACCGGAGAAATTGCTGTTAATGTATTTAATTCCATTTTGTTGATAATAATTAAGCCGCAAATTTAACAAATAAACTTAAGTAGAATAGCTGAGACTTAATCATTTTAAGATTCATTAACCTGCAAATATTAAACTGTCATTTATCGAGTCTCCCTTATTTTAAAAATCGGATAATGAATAAAAAACAGAGATGTTGAAACAAGTTCAACATGACGTTTCAGCGCAATGGTAAAATAAGTTGGTAGCGTCAACCTGAACTCGTTCCAGGTTCTAAACGTTTAAACTGACATTTCGAAAGAGGAACGACTGAGAAATCTTTATCCTATAAAACAGATTTCTTTTAAAAAGTCGTCGAAATGACATCAAGACCTTAATTTTGCTTTACAACAAAGTGATGTTCAAATTATTTTTTATTTAATTAAAACTTTACCCTTTGTGTTTAAACGCTTATTTGTAATTTGGTATTTTAAAATTGTATTCAAATGAAGTATAGTAAATATTGGTTTGTTTTATTGATTTTGGTATCGCTTGTGGCTTTTGCGCAAGAAACTCAAAAAACCTTGGTGTACAAACTCAACATCAAATCCGAAATAAGTCCGGCAACGCGCCGACAGGTCAGTCAGGCTTTCGAAGCAGCCGATTCGTTAAATGCCGATGTATTTGTTATTCATATGAATACTTATGGCGGAACCGTAGTTGACGCGGACTCGATTCGAACGCGAATATTGCAGAGTAAAATTCCGGTTTATGTATTTATCGATAACAATGCAGCTTCGGCTGGAGCATTAATTTCGATTGCTTGCGATGGAATTTACATGCGTCCCGGAGGAAGTATTGGTGCGGCTACGGTAGTCAACCAAACTGGTGCAGCAATGCCCGATAAATACCAAAGTTACATGCGTTCAACTATGCGTGCCACTGCCGAAGCTCACGGAAAAGATACTACTATCACAGCATCGGGTGATACTTTGGTACAGTGGTTTCGCGACCCTGCAATTGCTGAGGCTATGGTGGACCAAAGTATTTATGTTGAGGGAATTTCGGATACGGGTAAGGTATTAACCTTTACGCCCAGCGAAGCTATGGAACACGGGTTTTGCGAGGGAACCGCTGAAACAGTTAAGGAAGTACTGCACCAGATTGGTATTGATGATTACGATATTATTGAATATGAACCCACCTCACTTGAAAAGCTTATTGGCTTTTTGGTAAATCCAATGTTGTCGGGTTTATTAATTATGGGAATTATTGGTGGTATTTATTTCGAAATGCAATCGCCCGGAATTGGATTTCCATTGGTAATCGCAATTCTGGCTGCTGTGCTTTATTTTGCCCCACTTTACCTCGAAGGGCTTGCTGCCAATTGGGAAATTGTACTGTTTGTAGTTGGAGTACTACTTATTGCGGTCGAGATATTTGTGATACCCGGCTTTGGGGTAGCCGGTGTTTTAGGGGTGAGTTTTATGTTTATTGGGCTTGTATTAAGTTTAATTGAAAATGTAAACTTTAGTTTTGAAGGTGTTGAAATGCACGGTGTTGGAGTGGCTGTTTTAACGGTTGTATTTGGAGTAAGCGGTGGTTTTATACTCTCGCTTTATCTGGGGAAACGGCTTTTTACAGCCACAACGGGTCCATTTAAAAACTTCGCATTAAATACGGTTCAACCGGTTGAGGAAGGTTTTGTGAGTGTCGACATAGAGTTATTCAAATTAAGAGGCAAAACAGGTATCACACAAACTGTACTTCGCCCGGGAGGAAAAATTATAATTGAGGGTGATATTTATGATGCGGTCGCCGAAAATGGTTTTATCGACAAAGATGAACAGGTATTTGTAACACGAATGGAATCTGTTCAGTTATTTGTAGATATTGTTGAGGAGGAGTAGGGGCAAGTAAAAAGTAAAAAGATTCTAGTCAAAAGTTCGAATGATTAGCTACAGGTTAATATAAAAAAGCCCGGTAACTTATAACTAGTTACCGGGCTTTTGATTTTGCTCATATCTGCTTAGAACATCCAATCCCACGCAGGTAACAAAGTTGCTTCCGTGTCGTATATTTCCAATACTTCAGGTGTTACAAACTTCTTATGAACTACAATACGAAACATAAATTCATCGAACCACTCATCTGTAAAAGTTAGGTAGCCTTTGTGGCCTGCTTTGATTCCCCAGCTATTTTCGAATTGCCATTTAGTCGAATTGCCATTTGCATCTACATCAACTGCAATTAATGCCATTCCGTGCGACGAACCGCTGGCTTTGGCTTGAATACGTTCGGCTTTGCTCATGCCAAACTCAACACCATAAACCGATTCGTAATCATAATTATCCACATCTAAAAAGCCGTAGTTACGGTCAAGCTGCTGGCCCACATCACAAGATGCATAAAGTGCTTCGTTATTTTTTAGCGACTCAATGGCCATTGCTTTTATTTTGTCGTTAGCTAGATTTACATAGTGCCAGTTTACACCCTCTTCCACATTGCGGTAATTGTCAATTTCGTAATGCACATTAAACGGTCGGGTAGGGTCGTTCATCAACATCACATAATCTTTAACCTGAATATCGCCCAATACTTTCGTCTTAAATTCAAGTGGTGTATAAGTCTGGTATTCCGATACATTTTTGTCTTTGTCTTCGTAACGCCAGGTAAATTCGCTTGGCGGAACACCAAGGTTTAGTGCCAACATGCGGTAAATCTCTTGCATCATTTCTTCGCGCTGGGCTTGCAGATCTTTGCTTTTTGCTCCATTCGCTGCAGCATCGCGCAAACGCAAACCATCTTCCTTTAATTTTAGGTTGATGAATTTTACCATGTAACGCGTATTCTCACTCGAGTAGGTTTCGGTCATGGCTTCTTTCGGAATCATTCCATATTTATCAACAAGGTTGGCAAAGCTACTCCACATGCCACCATCGCCAACGGGTGCGCCTAAATACCACTGCACCAAACGGTCGTCAACCGGTTTATCTGCCGACTCAATTATGTTATTCAAAAATAGGTTCGACTTTTCAAATAAATCCCAGAAATACAAATGGTTTTGCGAGAACTCAAATGAACTTACATTGAATACTTCCATGGCCTTTGGACGAAACATGTTTAACGAGGTAAATAGCCAACAGCGCCCCGAACTTTTCTGGTCGGTAATGTCTTTAACATTCACTTTGTAAGTGAAATGATGATCGTCTTCATTAATATTTTCCAGGTTTTTGGCCAGCTTGTTAATGTCGTTGGCCGAAAGTGCATTTTGCATTCCTTTGGTATAAGCATCCATTTTTAACGATGCCTTAATTTTGTTTATGGCTTCTTTGTCGAGTTCCTGTGCTGTAACTCCAAAAGCCAGTACGGCAGCTAAAACTACCAATGCGAGTTTCTTCATTTTATGTTGTTTTAAATTTTTTCTGATGCACAAAAATAGAAGAATAGTTGAGAATGAAGGATGACAGAAAGCAGTTCAGGAGTACAGCTTGTGTTTTTAATAGAAGTATGATTAATGCGAATCAAGTGTTGAACCCGCTTCGGGGTTCATGTGGTATCTCGCTAATTTTCCATGGGTTACACCCATGGCTATTGTTGTTAAATCCCTTCGGGATAAAAAAATGTCCGAAGGACATTAACAATAATAGCCCCGTGCGAAGCTCGGGGAAGGAGATAATACCTGAACCAGCAACCCCGAAGTGGGTTGAATTGTTGATAATCAGCCTATCCCAACTCTTGATTCGCATGATTAATAGATAAACCGTTTTTGCAGAATTTTCGTTTTTGTTTGTCCCGTTTTATCAATGTATTCCAGCTTAAGTGTTTCCCTATTTCCCATGGTATGCCAAACATAATCACAAAAACTACTACCATTCGTAAAATCCAGTTCGTTAAACCGGAGTACCTTAAGACCCGGAATTAAGTTCGCATCTTCAGCAGGAGAGTTCTCTTTTATGGCTTGAATGTAAAATTCTTCTTCGTCGGAATACCCAAGGCTAAAACCAAAGGTACTGTAGTCGGGAGTGGAATTATCTACAGGGACAAAACTAATTTCTTTTTCTTTAAAGTTAAGCGTTACCACAAAGCGCGAGAGAATTTCCCCACCGATTAAACCCGATTTTCCGGTTTTAAGTTCAACACCCTCAACTATAAAATTGTTGTTTTGAAGGGTGTCGGCCCAGGCAAATTCGCGGGTGCTTGCCGAAGCTTTTCCATATAAGCCCGACGAAGTAAAACCTTTTTCAGCAAATGTTTCCGTAATTATCTCGTTCTCTTTTAACACATTCATAGCGTTCTTGCTAAGGGTTAAACTTCCGTTTGAGCCAGAGTCAATTTTAAGATTTTTTAAAGTGGCTTTGCCGAACTTCAAACTTACAATTTGGTCGTATTGTTTGTTAAGCACAAAAGGTAAGTGTATCACATTCTCAGGCAATTTGTGAACCGTATCTTTAAACAGAATAATCTCAGCATTCTGATAATCGATGGTCCAGTGACAAAAACGCATGAGGTTGGAGCCAATAATGCCGTCGATGTTTAAGCAGGCAATTATCGGGTTTTTGGTAAAGTCGGCTACAAATGCAGTTTGTTCAATAAAAGGAATCTTGCCAATTTGTAGCGTGTCCACTTGCACATAACTTACTTTTTGTCGGTTATTATCCGAATCAACAAGCCCACCTGTACTCACTTCTTTGTAAGCCATTTTTTGCTGAACTTCTTTAGAAATACTAAGAATTGCTCCCGTGTCGAATAAAAAGCGGTAGTTGTTTCCGGCAATTTGCACCGGAACAATAATTAGACCTTTGCTTATCTCTGTATTTACGGTTTCAGAAAAAGGTTTATCTAAGGTTTTTCCATATTGAATAGCGCTTGTCCAGCTTGGATTGCAAGACTCTGTAGCCAATAACAGAACTATTATACACAGTACGAGAGAGTATCTTTGAATCATCTGTTTTAATCCTATTTTAGAATAAGACAAATAAGTGTGGAAAAAGTTACAAGTAAAGATGGTAAGTAGTAAAAGGGATTTATGCTATTTAAGCAATAAATCACGCTCAAACTTTACGTATTGGAGAAGACAACAGAAGCTTTATGGCTTATCACTATTTCCCCTGGGTGCGTAACATCCTGCTCAATAATTATCAACTAAGTATTGAATGTGCTCAGAACCAGCACCACAGCAACCACCCAACATTTTTACGCCATATCTTTTGTTAAGTTTGAGCATTAAATCACCCCATGCGGCAATATTGTCAACTTTTAGGCAGTCGGCATTTTCAAGGTCGCAATGGTCGAGTGATGAGGCATTGGCGTTAAAGGAAAGCAATCGTTTAAAAATGGCTTTGTCTTGTGTCCCAGGCTTAAGAAAAGAAGGATGAGCACAATTTATCGCATAACCAAGAGGTTGATTAACTACCTTAGAGTCGATGTATTTTATGGCATCAATCAAATTGGTACCGTCCAAAATATTACCATTTCGGCCAATTACAAAACTAATAATGTAAGGTGTGTTTGTTTTTGCAGCAGCTTTGGCCATGCCAAGAGCTTCGCTTAAAGCGGGTACGGTTTCCGAAACAAGAAAATCAACTCCACCTTTTACTAACCTCTCAATTTGCCAGGCGTGAAACTTTTCTGCTTCTTTTTCAGTCAAGGCTTCTTCTGGTTTGTAGCAATCGTTTTTGGGGCCAAACAATCCTCCAATCTTAATATTCTCGCTAAAGCTGGGATATTCAGCTCGTATGTTTTGCATAAAGCTACAGGCATCAACCACAATTTTTTCGGTGAATTCCGATTGCTCAACACGGTTTTTGCCGGATCGCCAGGTTGGGGTGTAGATAAAAATTGGGAGCTTGGCTTTAAGGGCAATGTCAATGTAGTTTTTATAAATAGCTGCCATTGTTGGTGCATGTCTCCCATAAATTAAAGGAGCATTGGCCAGTGTTGGGTGTAGTTGAATATCCGAGCGACGTATACGTTCGTTGATAGAGCCCTCGCTTAAAATAAAATTGTTTTGAAGTACCTTGTGCATAGTCGCCAATTTTAAACTAAAATATTTTTTATTTGAATTGAAGTAGAGTTGAAGCCCAAATATAGGGCAAAAAAAAATCCTGTCACTGACAGGATTTTCTTCAACATGTAATATATATAACTATGCTAGTTTTACATTTACTGCGTTTAGACCTTTTTTACCTTCTTCTAAATCGAAAGTAACTTCGTCATTCTCTTGGATTTCGTCTTTGCATCCACTGATGTGTACGAAATACTCTTTTTCTGATTCTGCGTCTTTAATGAAACCAAATCCTTTGGCGTCATTGAAGAATTTAACTGTTCCTTTATCCATGATATATTTAAAAAATTATTGGCCGCAATTTACAACTAAAAAATAAATAAATGAAAATGTATTTGGGTAAACTGTTGAATTAAATTAAAATTAATGCAAATTTCTTGTTTAAGAAGTGGCTCTTAAGCTATAAAACATAAGTTTCTCCTTATCGTTGGGGAGATTTATCATTTTCTCGAATTGCAATCCTAATTTTTCTAAAAGTTTACGCGACGACTTATTTATTGGCAAAGTAATGGCATTTAATTGTTTTAAGCGAAATAAATTGAAGCCTTGTTTTAAGAGTTCATTCGCTGCTTCAAATGCATATCCTTGTTTTTCGAATTTGGGCAAAAGGGCAAAACCAATGTCAACACCTTCTAATCCTTCACGGTCGTGTAATCCACAGGTTCCTATTTTGGCTCCGTCTGTATTTCGAATAACAGTATAATTCCCAAAGCCCAGGCGTTTAAGTTGAGGATACATCTTTTCTTTAATATATGTTTCAGCTTCTTCTACCGACTTGACATTTCGTTCACCAATATATTTTAGCCAGGTATTACAATTTAATAGTGCATGAATAAATTCTGCGTCCTCTGCAGCACAAGGCCGAATCAAAAGGCGTTCGGTTTCAAAAAAGCTATATTTTTTACCGTCAATAATCATGATGTATAAAGAAACAAAAAAGGGCTTGCCGAAGCAAACCCTTTATCCTGGATATCTTTTTATTATTTCGAATTTCGATAAACCTCTTGTAAATTTTTTGCTTTTGTTACCGGAACCAGTTTAAATGCAAAACTGTATTCTTTCTCCAATAAGCGGTATTTGTCAATTGGGCGAGCATTCATCGACCATGAATCGTTACCACCAACACCGGCCATTTCATGTGTGATGTTTACGGTTAATTCATCGGCCTTGTTTAATTCGGTTGGATGTTGTGCCACGCGAATATTCTCAGCAGTATAAGGCCAAACGGAGGTTTGCATAGCTTGTTCGCCGACTACCATTAAACCACTATTTACTGAATTCGTTAGTGCCAGCCAACGAGTACAAGCATGATTACTACTTTCTTGTGGTTTAGTGTAATTGTAATAGAAATCGTCAACCATTCCGGTGAAAATATTTACTTCAGCAGCGCCTTTTCTATCCGAATAATTCTCAAATGGACCTTTGCCATAAAAGCTCATTTCTTGTAAGTTATTGGAAATGCCCATTACCATTCCAACACGAATTGGTTCGGGCATATTTTCAGGAATCACAAGTTTGTAGTTAACATCAACAGCACCTTCCGATGTAAAAGTATATGTCAGATTCAGACTTAATTCCTTAAAAATCAATTTTACAGCAACACTTGTTACATCAATGTCAATCGATTCAACTTTTAGGTTTTCAGGAAGGTCTTTCCAAACATTAAGTATTTTTTCGGCTTTCCATCCACGCTCGTCGTTGTCGGTAAGGGGACGCCAAAAGTTTGGTTTTAATGCTGAAGTAACAATTTTATCATTTCCTTTTTCATACGAAATCAATAAGCCCGATTCTTTGCTTATCTCAGCTTTAAATCCCTTTCCGTTGATAACAATAGATTCTCCCGAGTTGTTAATCTCTGGATTGGCTAACTTGTTTTCTTTTTTTGCATAGGTAGGTGTTTCAATCGGAAGTTTAAATTGATGTTTAGCCAATTCGTGACCTTCCTCAGCCCAATTTTTATCGCCTTTTAACTGAACGCTTAAACGTAACCAATATTCCGAGTTTGCTTTACCTGTAATACTTGTCATTGGAATTTCAACAACTTTTGAATCGCCTGGATTCAAACTAAATCCATCAAGTTTACCCGACTGAATTTCAGTAGCGTCTTCACTCAATGTCCACGAGAAATCATATTC
>JAUVDE010000105.1 GCA_030595485.1 Draconibacterium sp. | reverse complement strand
TTGGGTGAGGTGCCACTTGAAAGACATTACAGATTAGACGAAAATTAGTTCGATTACGTAAAATTCCACCTGAATTATAGTTTTCTGAAATCCGTTGACTAGGCGTTGACTAAAAACAAAAAGGAGAACGACCAAGTCACTCTCCTTCTGTTGCTTACATTATAATATTGTAGTCCCGACGGGAATCGAACCCATATCTATAGTTTAGGAAACTACTATTCTATCCGTTGAACTACGGGACCATCCTTTTGTAAAGGACTGCAAAAATAGGTAAAAAACCTTAATCTTCACAGAGCAATCAATACTATTCAAAACTAGTTATGTTATCTCAATTCTCTTGGAATAAATTTCAGCTATACATTTCAATATGAATCATTATCTTTGCGCCTCAGTTTAATTGAAGCAGAATGTTAGATAAAATAAAAGCTTTACAGGAAGAGATAGAAAAGGTAGTTGCCTCAAGCATAGATGAAGTTGAGGAATTACGTATAAAATATATCAGCAAAAAAGGTGAAATTGGCCTATTGTTTAACGACTTTAAAACAGTTCCTCCGGAGCAGAAAAAAGAGGTTGGACAAGCGATTAATACACTGAAAAACTTTGCGCTTGACAAAATTAACGCCTTAAAAGATGGTTTTGAAGCTGGAGGAAGTGATAACTCGGGAATGGATTTAAGCATGCCGGGCGAACCATTGAAACTAGGTACTCGTCATCCGCTTTCCTTAGTTAAAAATGAAATTATTGCCATTTTTAGTCGCCTTGGTTTTACGGTTGCCGAAGGACCTGAAATAGAAGACGACTGGCACGTTTTTTCTGCTTTGAATTTTCCACCAGAACATCCGGCTCGCGACATGCAGGATACATTCTTTATTGAAAAAGACCCTGACGTACTATTGCGCACACACACATCGAGTGTACAAATTCGCGTTATGGAACACAGCGAACCACCAATTCGTTCAATCTTCCCGGGACGTGTTTTCCGCAACGAAGCAATTTCTGCTCGCTCGCATTGTATTTTTCATCAAATTGAAGGATTGTACGTTGACGAAAATGTTTCGTTTGCCGACTTAAAACAAACTTTACTTCAGTTTGCAAAAGAATTGTTTGGCGAAGAAAGTAAAATTAGATTACGTCCATCGTACTTCCCATTTACCGAGCCAAGTGCCGAAATGGATGTAAGTTGTACCATTTGCGGAGGAAAAGGCTGTAACGTTTGTAAATACACAGGTTGGTTCGAAATTTTGGGCTGCGGAATGGTAGACCCAAATGTATTGGAACTTTGTAATATCGACAGCAAAAAATACACCGGCTTTGCTTTCGGAATGGGAATTGAGCGTATAACCATGTTACGCTACGGAATTAAAGATATCCGTCATTTCTTCGAAAATGATGTCCGTTTCTTAAAACAATTTGAATCGGCTATTTAAGCAAATAATTTTCACAAATCATAGTAGAGGAATTGAATTCAATTCCTCTTTTTTTATGCACTTTTTTAACATAAGTTGACGATACTTTCATGCAATTTAATCAGCACCATTTCGTTCAAATCTGTAACGCACACGTTAACATCAACTTAACAAAGCAATGTGTTTTACAGCATGTTTCGAATAAATGCCATATATTTGCAAAACACTTTTTAGTCTTTTATTGTTTAAGAAATTGAAAATTGAAATAGCTCAACTTGGAAATTAAAGCAGAAAACAACTAAATAATTAAAGCTTTAATCAATTGGGCTAAAACAAAAACAAAACAAATGGAAACAAAAATGAATCAGAATCAAATTGTTATTCAGACAAATTCTGAGAATGAAAAGAAGATGTTGCCAATGAATTTATTAGTAACATTAGCAGCAGGAGCAATTGCCGGAATGGCAGTAATTTTTACCCTATTTTGGGGAATAGAAAAACTACTTGGAATGTAATTTCAAAACGATATTTATGTAGAAAGCCCGCTTAAAGCGGGCTTTTTTTATACTCATACATTTTATATGTCATTTCCTATGAAGAGAGAAATCTGCTACCGATTTAGCTCTGCTGATTTTCAATTTTATTTCAACACCTTTTCAATCTTCGACAAATCTTCGTCACTAAACGAAACATTCTTTAGCATTTCCACATTATCATCCAGCTGTTTAACCGAACTGGCACCAATTAACACTGAAGTAATTCGTTTATCGCGAAGTACCCAGGCCAACGCCATTTGTGCCAGCGACTGACCACGTTGTTGAGCAATATTGTTTAGTGCTACAATTTTATCGTGCGCCGTTTCAACATGCTCTTTTTTCAGGAAAACCTCGCGAGTGGCACGCGAACCTTCAGGTATTCCTTTTAAATATTTATTGGTAAGTAGCCCTTGTGCAAGTGGAGAAAATGGAATACATCCAATTCCCTCCTCTTCCAATACATCCAGCAACTCATCTTCTACCCATCGTTCAAACATGGAATACCTGGGTTGATGAATTAAGCAAGGTGTTCCCAGTTCTTTTAAAATACGTGAAGCCTCACGTGCCATGTCTGCTGGATAATTTGAAATACCCACATACAATGCTTTGCCTGAACGAACCGCCTGATCAAGTGCCATCATTGTTTCTTCAAGTGGCGTATCAGGATCTGGTCGATGCGAGTAAAAAATATCGACATACTCTACTCCCATTCGCTTAAGACTTTGATTGAGGCTCGACAATACTGATTTTCGACTCCCCCACTCTCCATATGGCCCGGGCCACATCAAGTAACCTGCTTTTGATGAAATAATCAGCTCATCGCGGTATACCGAAAAATCCTGTTTTAAAATTTTGCCGAAATTCTCTTCTGCCGATCCCGGAGGAGGGCCATAATTATTGGCTAAATCGAAATGAGTTATTCCTAAATCGAAGGCACGATGCAACATGGCACGTCCATTTTCAAGCGTATCAATGCCTCCAAAATTATGCCACAGCCCTAAGGATACAGCAGGAAGTTTTAAGCCCCATTTCCCACAGCGCTTATATTGCATCGAATCATATCTGTTTTCAGCCGGTAAATACATGTTCAAAATATTATGATTTGAGCCTAAAGTTAGAAAAGAATGAGAACGAACAAAAGAAATTCTACCTCCAGATGAAACCAAAACAACGAATAAAACATATAAGAGTATACAGAAACCATAATAACCTTTAGCCATGAACGAAAAATTAGTAACTATCGTAGTATTGCCTTACGCAAAAGCACATATTCTAAAAATGCGTTTGGAGGCAATAAAAATTGAATGTGAATTGGAAGATTATCATTTAATTGAAGGATCAACGACATCAACCGTAAGGGTTAAAATCTTTGAAAAAGACATTGCCCTAGCCATGAACGAGCTCGATCTGTTTTTAGGCTTGAGACCAAAAGCGACTGAGCCAAAACCTGAAAAACGTCAGATTTTAGTGCCTATTGATTTCTCAGAAGTTTCGAACAAAGCAGCCCGACTTGCTTTTAACATTGCCAGTCATTTAAATGCTGAGTTAGTAATTATGCATTCGTACTTAAGCCCTGTTAACTATGCAATTCCCATTGGCGATTTTTACCCGGTTGATCCAACACCACTAATTCAAACAAAAGAAGTTGAACAGACGGCCAATACTAATTTCAAGATTTTTGTATCGAAATTGGCACAACATTTTGGAAAACAAGAATGGGATACAATGAATCCCGCATACATTATTAAACCCGGATATGCCAACGATGATATTCTTGCTTATGCAAAAGAACACCAGCCCCGATTGATTGTTATCGGACGCGGAGGTGATAAATCGTGGCCCGGTACGGTTGGAAGCATAACTGCCGATGTTATGTTCAATGCCCCAGTGCCGGTGCTGGTTGTTCCTGAAGAGATGGAAGAAAAGAAAGTATCCGATTTTAAAGAGATTTTGTATGCCACCAATTTCGATGCAAAAGACTTTGCAGCGCTCGACAAACTAATGGGAATACTTCGTCCTTTTAACATAAAACTTAGTTGTGCACATGTGGGTCAACCCGACGAATACGGCTGGGACCTTGCCCGACTAGAGGGAATGAAGGATATTCTTCATAAAAAATATCAGGAAAAAGAGTTTGAATGCAAACTAATAATGGGGGGCGATGTGTTACAAACACTCGAAAGCTATCTGGAAAATGAAGACATAGATGCCATCGCCCTTACCACTCATAAACGGAGTATGATCTCGAGGTTATTTAACCCTAGTTTAGCCCGAAAGATGGTGTTTCACACTCATATTCCTTTGCTTGTTTTTCATGCATAAAATAGCTTTGTTGGAGGATTTTAGTAAAGACAATAGACTCAAATCGTTTGTAGGAATATTTCTAAATGCAAAAAGTCATCCTCGTTTCATCGCTTAAATAAAATATCTCTTCCTAAAATTAATTGTACTTTGGCGTTCAGTTAATCCAACCACACACATACATTCTAAATAAACTAGTAATGGGAACTATTATATGGAGTAAGCCCTTTCTTATTATTTTACAAATACTGTTTGTGCTTTTGGCAGCTTTTAGTCAATTACATGGCAAAACTAAAACAGAAGAGCAACACGATATTTTCAATAAAGAATCGGAAGTTAAAATTATTTCGTCTCAGCTCGACACTGCTCTTCATCTTTTACCTGATAGCAGCCAAAGGGCATTGTCCCTTACTAATTCTTCACTTTCGGAAGCAAAAAGGTTAGGTATGGCTGAGCTCGAAATGCGTTCATACTATATTCTAGGTAGAATTAACCAGGAATCCGGAAGCTACGATCTTTCCTTAGCGTATTTGGACACTGCCCTAAATCTTGCCGAAGGAATTGAAAACCATTGGTACAAAGGTGAGATTCTGTTCCACATTGGGGTAAATAAATACAGAAAAGGAGAAAGTATTCAGGCTCTTGAATCTTATAATCGTGCAATAATGGCCTGTCGGCTATCCAACAACTATAAAGTTTTAGGTTCGGCTTATTCAATGATGGGTAATGTTTTTAGGATAAATGGATTGTACGACCGAGCAATAGAATACATAATTAAATCGAAATTGAACTACGAAAAGGCTGATATGGTTGAAGGTAGTGCCTGGGCAGCCTATTTACTCGGAATGATATATTCTGATTTAAAACTTCAGGATAATGCACGAGAACATTTTCATGAAGCATTAAAAATCTACACAAAATTGGCCCTAAAAGATGGAAACTCCAATGGTATTGCCATATGTTACGAACAAATTGCTTCGCTTGAATTAGAAGCAGGCAACTTTAACGAAGCACGAAAAAACATCAATAACTCTTTAAAAATATACGAGTCGACAAAATTAAAACAAGGCATGTCTAACGTTAATAAAAACATGGGCAAACTTGAATACTATTTAGGCAACTACACACTAGCCGAAAAACATTTACGCGATGCTCTTGAGCTAAAAAAAGAATACAACGACATACGCAGTGTGGCCGGAGTGTATGTTTATTTGGGATTAACCCTAATTAAACAGAACCAGATTAAAAAGGGATTTGAACTTATGCATCAAGGTTTGAATGTAGCTATTGCAAACGACCAAAAGAAAATGCAGATGGATATATATTCCAAATTATCTGATGCATATTTAAATTTAAATGACCTGAAAAAAGCCTTAGCCTATCAGAATAAACAAATTGAAATTCAAAACCTAATAGTATCGGGTCATGCAAATATAAAAATAGAGCAGCTGCAAGCCATTTACGAAATTGATGAAAAAAATAGCCAAATAGCTGAACTGGAAAGAGAAAACGAAATAAAAACTTTGAGTATCAAACATCATCGAATGCAAAAAATAATTATGATTTTTGCAATTGTTTTGGCCCTGCTTATTTCACTAACTATTTACTGGTTTTATAACAGACTACAACGTACTAATCAAGAACTTTCCGAATCGAATTCGACTAAAGACAAGTTTTTTGCAATTATTGCACACGATTTACGCGGCCCTACAGGAGCCTTGGCTTCTTTTCTCGAACACCTAAATCAAAGTCTTGATGATTTTAGTCCTGAAGAATTAAAATCCATTTTAGAAACACTTTACAAATCGGCAAAAAACGTAAGCAATTTGCTCGAAAATCTGCTCGTATGGGCTAGCTCCCAAGTTGGAAAACTCGAATGCAGACCACAGCAAATTAATCTAACCGAGGTTCTTGTTAATTCTTATTCAGGCTTAAAACAATCTGCTGAGAACAAACAAATAAATATTGAGTTTGAAACCGACGATAAAATTTCTGTATTTGCTGACCCCAATATGCTCCAAATCGTTGTTCAGAATATCCTGGGAAATGCCATTAAATTTACCCAACGCAAAGGCTCTGTAATCATTAAGTCATGTCATAGCTCCGAAAATAATGCTACAATAAACATTATTGATGATGGAGTCGGAATTGACAAAACTAGTCTAGCTAATCTTTTCGACATTACCCACAAGCACCATACAAAAGGCACTGAAGATGAAAACAGTACAGGATTGGGGCTAATACTTGTAAAAGATTTTGTTGAGCGAAACAAAGGAGATTTGAAAATTGAGAGTGAAAAAGAAAAAGGAACCATTGTTACGGTTATTCTTCCTCTGTCATAAACACCATATTCGATTAAGAGACCACTTTTTGTCCTTAACTTTAATAAAAATCAGTATAGATCTTCTCAATGGTTTTTAGCCACTTCTCTTTTTCTTGTTGGCTTAAAAAGCTTGCTTTAAATGAATTTTCAGCAAGAGTGATCATCTCTTTTTCGCCCAGATCTAATGCCTCGGCAACAGCCTTATAATTATCGTTAATATAGCCACCGAAATAAGCCGGGTCATCGGAATTAATGGTGGCCAAAATATTGTTCTCCAAAAGTGTTTTTAGCGGAAGGTCTTCCATCTTCTGCACAACTTTTAATTTTAGGTTCGAAAGCGGACAAACCGTTAGCGGAATTTGTTTTTGGACAAGTTCCTTAAGCAAAACCTCATCTTCAACCGAGCGCACACCATGGTCTATTCGAATAACTTTTAGTAGCTGAAGTGCATCCCAAACATTTTGAGCAGGCCCTTCTTCTCCAGCATGTGCAACTGCCCTGAAACCTTCATCATTTACCATTCGAAAGAGCCTTTCAAACTTGGCCGGTGGATGCCCCAGCTCCGATGAATCAAGCCCAAAGCCTGCAAAGAGTTCCCTGAATTCGAGCGCCTCGTTAAAAGTTTTAATAGCATCATCTTCGCTTAAATGCCGCAGAAAATTTGGAATTAAACAACTGGTTATTCCCCAATTTTTTTTGGCATCGTCAAGCGCATTTTGTATTCCTGAAATAACTGTTTCTAAAGCAATCCCACGGTGTGTATGCGTTTGTGGGTCGAAAAACATTTCCGTATGAACAACATTCTCATCACGGCATTTTTCTAAATAAGCAATGGTTAGATCGTAAAAATCCTGTTCTTGAATAAGCACATTGGCACCCTCATAATAAATATCCAGAAACTCTTGTAGGTTATTAAAACGGTAGGCTTTTCGAAGCTCTTCAACCGAAGCATATTTTAGTGTTATGTCGTTTCGCTTTGCAAGTGCAAACATCAACTCAGGCTCAAAAGTGCCTTCAATATGCACGTGAAGTTCGGCCTTTGGGATACGGTTTATAAAATCGTTTAATGTGTTTACTTTCATCAAAAATATTTTGCCAAAGATATCGTTTTCAACTAAAATGGATGCAGCTGTGAAAATATGGCTTTTAGTTTATAAATGCTGAGTGATGACCAAAAAATGTTCAGTCGGAATATTTTGTTTGCCTCGTATTGTATAGATTTGTGAGAAACAACTCAACCATGAAACTAATTTATGTGTTAGGATTATTAATGCTAGGATTAGCATGCACTACTGCTCCTGAATTCAACCAAGGAACCATTAAGAATGCGCTTGAAAATGGCAAACAAGCAAACGAAGGATACGTCAGAAGTTTGAATTTCACCAAAGCCTGGCTTACAAAAACAGATCCGATCAGTGGTTTAATTCCTTCAAATTTAACCAAGAAAAAAGATCTTTGGGAACCACACAATTCGGCAGCCGATAATTATCCGTTTATGGTGTTAACAGCCTATTTGCTCGATAAAGAATTGTATAATGGTGAATTGCTCGACATGCTAAATACGGAGAAGAAACTAACATCGCGCATCAAATCGCTACCTGATACATACTCATTCTCCAAACAAGATTTCAGTTCGGATGAAGTTAACATGGGTGATATAATTTTTGGCACTTCGGAATACATAAAAGACGGCCTTATTCCTTTAAACGAATACATTGGCAAATCGCCTTGGCAAAACCGCATGATGGAAATGCTCGACGATCTTTCGGAATATATGACTGAAGTGGATGATCTGGAAAAATATTTCGACAGAACGGCAACTATTGAAGAGGTAAACGGTGAAATGCTGCAAACTCTTTCGCGAATTTATTGGATGACCGGAGAGCAAAAGTACCTCGACTGGGCCATGAAAATTGGTGATTACTACTTGCTTGGCAACCGCGATTTATCCGAAATCGAATACCTTAGAATCCGCGACCATGGTTGTGAAATTATTGGTGGATTAAGCGAGTTATATATAACAGTACATTTTACAAATCCAGATAAAAAGGAAACTTACCAAACTTCATTATACAAATTGTTAGACCGTGTTTTGGAAATTGGCAGAAATGAAGATGGTATTTTCTACAATGCCGTAAATGCGAAAACAGGTGAAATAATTGACAAGAATGTTGTGGATAACTGGGGCTACGTTTTCGATGCTTATTATTCGGTTTGGCTTGTTGACAAAAAAGAAGAATACCGCGAAGCCGTGCTAAATGGTTTTACCAAACTGAACGAAAAATATCGAAATTTTAAGTGGGAAGGCAATAGTCACGACGGATATGCCGATGCATTGGAAAGCGGAATAAATTTGTACAACCGAGAACCCGTTCCCGAACTAAAGGATTGGATCGATAGCGAAATGCAAGTAATGTTTAACATGCAACAGCCCGATGGAATTCTAGGTGGCTGGCATGGCGACGGCAATTTTGCACGAACTGCAATTATGTACAGTTTATGGAAAACGCAGGGGGTTCATGTTTACCCTTGGCGCGAAGATGTTATTATTGGCGCCGAAAAAATAGGAGACCAAACTTACTTTGTTCTTACAGCAGAAAAAGATTGGGAAGGTAAACTGGCATTCGATTCACCGCGCCATAAAACCATCCTAAACTTACCCCTCGATTACCCAAGAATTAATCAATTTCCAGAATGGTTTACAGCAAAAGATGGTGAAGAATATTCTGTACTTTCTTCTCAAGAAAATATTTCAGATAGTTATTCCGGCAGTCAATTAATTAAAGGAATTCCGGTGAATATTAAAGCAGGCGAACAACTTATTATTGCTATTAAATCGTAACAAAAAACAACT
>JAUVDE010000268.1 GCA_030595485.1 Draconibacterium sp. | reverse complement strand
TGTAAAGTCTGAGAACTTGCAACTTGTTAACCTGAAACCAGTCCTTGCAATTCTGGTGTGTATGTTGTTATCTATCAACACAACTTTCGCACAGGAAACTATAAAAGTAATGACTTTCAATATTCGTTACGACGAAGCCTTATTCAACGACGGCGAACCCCGACCAACAGACTGGGCTAACCGAAAAATACTTCAGGAGGAACTACTAAACAAGTATCATCCGGATGTAATAGGAATGCAGGAACCTCATATTCATCAAGTAAAATATTTGGCTGAACAACTTTCGGCTTATTCGTGGTTTGGAGTAGGGCGTGCCGATGGGAAAGAGAAAGATGAATTTAATCCTATCTTTTACAGGAACGATAAACTAACTTTGGTCGATTCTGGTACATTTTGGCTGTCGGAAACACCGGACAAAGTAAGTCGTTCGTGGGATGCCGGCTATGATCGAATTTGCACCTGGGTTTTGTTGGAATACAAAAAAGGTAAAAAGCAATTTTATGTTTTTAATACTCATTTTGATAGCAAAGGAAAAGATGCACGTGTAAATAGTGCGAAACTCGTAAATGAAAAGATAAAAGCAATGGCAGAAGACAAACCTGTTTTTGTTACCGGCGACTTTAACTTTCAAGCGGAAAGTACTCCTTACAAAGAAATGATTAGCCAGAGCTTATCGGATAGCAAAATGATTTGCGTAAAAGAGCCAACAGGTTCGGAGGGAACATTTAATAGTTTTCGTTACGGGGCAACCCACAAACGCCGCATCGACTTTGTTTTTGTAAACGATAAAGTAAAGGTGAAAGAGTATCAGGTTATCGATTTTTCAAAAGATGGTATTTATCCGTCTGACCACTTTCCAGTGTTGATTCAAACGAATATCTTTAACGACTAGTTGTACAAATAGAAAATATCAGAGAAGAACAAATTTATACTCATGAATAGAACAAAGATTTTAATTTCGATTTTACTTGTAATAGGAAGTTTTACAAACATTTTGGCGCAGGACATTATTCCCTTACCCAAAAGTTACACCTCAAATGGTGACGTTTTTCAATTAACACCTGATGCGAAAATTCTTTATTCAGGAGAATTAGAAGCAATGGCAGAATATCTTGAAGAAACGCTGTCTCCGGCAACGGGTTGGGATTTTGATGTTGCTCAGGCTAAAAGTGCTTCGAGTAATTCAATTCTAATTTCGCTTGATAAGTCAAAAAATATCGACAAAGAAGGGTATCAACTTTCGGTTACAAAACAATCTGTTGAAATTATTGGTGCCGACGCAGCCGGAGTTTTTAACGGTATTCAAACACTTTTACAAATGCTTCCGTCTGAAATTTACAGCAATCAACGTCAAAAAAATGTGGAATGGATAATTGATGGTGCTGTTATTGAAGATGCACCATTATATCCATGGCGAGGTGTTATGCTAGACGTATCGCGCTATTTCTATGGCAAAGACTATGTGCTGCACTTAATAGATATGATGGGGATGTACAAAATGAATGTATTGCATTTGCATTTAATCGATGATTCCGGTTGGCGTTTGGAAATAAAAAAATACCCAAAACTGACTTCTGTTGGAGCGTGGCGAGGCGAAGGTCACGAACGCACCGGTGGTTACTATACACAGGAAGACATTAAGGAGATTGTAGCTTATGCAGCCCTTCGGAATGTTGAGGTTATTCCTGAAATTGAAATTCCTGCACATACTTTGGCAGCCGTTGCAGCTTATCCATGGCTTTCGTGTACAGAAGAGGAACATGTTGTGCCCTTGCAGCATTTTATAAGCCGCGATTTATATTGCGTAGGAAAAGAATCAACTTTTGAATTCCTTGAAGATGTTTTTAAAGAAACCTTTGAATTGTTCCCATCGAAATATTTGCATGTTGGTGGCGATGAAGCTCGCTACGATCGTTGGCGTGAGTGCGAACATTGTCAGGCACGTAAAAAGGAACTGGGGCTCGAAAGCGAAAAAGAGCTTCAAGTGTATTTTACTAACCGGATACAACGAATGGCTGCAAAGCATGGTAAAACCATTGTTGGCTGGGACGAAATTATTGAACGTGGCTTGGATGATAAAGCAGTTGGAATGGTATGGCACGCACCTGAAAAAGCTATTTCGGGAACAAAGGACGGGCACGATGTAGTTATGGCACTTACCGGGCATTGTTATTTCGATGTTGCCGAAAGCAAAATACCCGGCGAAGTAAAAGCAGCAACCTGGCTAAAACCCATTTCTCTGGAAAAAGTATATGCTTTAAACCCAATGATTGAGGGATTGGATGAAAAGTACCGTCCGCAGGTTTTAGGAGCACATGTAACTTTGTGGTCCGACCAGTTTATCCATGGTACAATTCTTCAGGAAATTGCGCCTATAAACGAAAACCGTTCTGAAAAATATATGGATTACCTAACCTTTCCACGCCTTTCCGCTTTAGCCGAAGTTTGTTGGACGCCTAAAGATTTGCAAAGCTGGAATGATTTTGAAAACCGTATGAGTACCCATTATCGTCGTTTAGATGAGGCTGATTTTGGTTATCGTGTACCTCAACCCAAGCTCGTAAGTAAAAACAAGGTAAATGATGGATTGGAAATCGTACTGGAGAATGTAGTTGCAGGCGCCGAAATTCGTTATTCTATCGATGGTGTTGCTCCAAACGTTTATTCTCAGGTTTATTCAAAACCATTTGTTGTTGAGAAGCTTTCGCAATTTCAGGCAATTACGGTAGTTAACCGAAACCAGTATTCATTGCCATTACATTTCCCCGAGAAATACGACAAGTTTAAAAAGTATGGCGAAATGGTAGCCGAATGGGCGCCCAATAAAATCCAGGGTAAAGAGTTTGCTGATTTTGAGATGAATGCAACTGGGAAAATCAATAAGAATGGAACCTATGAATTAGCATTTTGGTTTACGAATGGCCAGCATCGTTTAGAAATTGAGTTGGTGGAAGTATTCAAAAATGGAAACAAAATAGCAGAAGACGACCATCCTGCATTTACCGGAGGAAATTCGAAAAACAACATTTACACCTTCGAAATTAACGATTACGAAACCGGGGCAGCCTTTACTATAAAAGCCAAAGTTCGCGGTGATGTTGGGAATGACTCGTATGGAGCTGTTTTTATAAAGAAGCAATAAGACCAATTTAGACGAAAAATTCCGTATTGAGCAAAGCAATATTATGTGAGAATACAGTCGGTTGAAATTCATTCAAATTAAAGAAGTATTGAAATCTAGATTATATTGGAGTAAAAAAATATTTTATGAGTAATTGGAGCAGAAGAACAGTACTGAAATCGTTGGGAATGGCGGCAGTTGGAGCGCCACTTGCCGGAAAAACAATTGACACAAAAAATACAGAAACGAATAGTTTACCTCTTTTTCGAAATGACAAAAAGAAACTGAAGGAACCTATAAAAGCCATTGTTTGTGGTGCTGGAGGTCGTGGCTGGGGTGCATATAGTTCGTATGCCCGAAAATATCCTGATGAGCTTCAAATTGTTGGTGTAGCTGAACCTATTCCATACCGACGAGAGCGCATGGCAAAAGCTTTCAATATTCCCGAGGAACATCAGTTTGTAACCTGGGAACATGTTTTTGAACTTCCAAAATTTGCTGATGCTATAATCATAACGACTCCCGATGATTTGCACCACGGACCGGCAATGGCTGGTTTGAATTTGGATTATGATTTATTACTCGAAAAAGCCATTGCGCAATCGTGGGAAGAGTGCAATGATATTCTTAAACTGGCTGAAAAGAAGGAAGCCATTGTTGCTGTTTGCCATGTATTACGCTACACTTCTTATTTCAGAAAGATGAAAGAAGTAATTGATTCCGGCGAACTGGGCGAAGTGGTAAGTGTGCAGCATTTTGAGCCTATCGAGAGATTTCACATGTGTCACTCTTTTGTTCGTGGCAATTGGGGTAATTCGAAAAAATCGAATCCAATAATTCTTTCAAAATCGTGCCACGATACCGATATTTTACGCTGGATTATTGATAAACCAAGCACAAAAGTTTCCTCGTTTGGCTCTTTGTCTGTATTTCGAAAAGAAAATGCACCAGCAGGTTCTACCGCTCGTTGTACTGATGGATGCGCTGTAGAACGAAAATGTATTTACTCAGCCATAAGGATTTACAAAGAACAAAGAGGATGGTTGGGGCATCTGAATTTGGAGGAAATAAATGATAAAACTATTACCCGCGAATTAAAAAATGGGCCATATGGGCGTTGTGTTTATCGATGTGACAATGATGTTGTTGACCATCAGGTTTCGAATTTTGAATTTGAAGGTGGAATTACTGCCGCATTTTCGATGGAAGCTCTCACTCATTATGGCGGCAGACGAACACGCATTTTTTGCACCAATGGCGACATGTTTGGCGATGAAAAAACGCTTACAATTACAAATGCAATTACAGGGAAACAAGATGTTTGGGACGTTCGTAAAGAAAAAAATGATGGTTCGGGTCACGGTGGTGGCGACCATGGATTGGTACACGATTTTGTGCGAGCTGTAAGTTTCAAAGACCCAAAATTGTTGACATCAACCATTCAAGCTTCGATGGAAAGCCATTTAATGGGATTTCAGGCAGAAGCATCGCGTTTAAATAAAGGTGCAGTAAAAGAAATAAAACTTAAATAATTAATAATTCCAAGGCAATGAAAACCAAAATCTTACTAACAATCTTGTTTGTCTCCCTCCTTTTTTCTTGTTCAGATAAAATACAAAAATCACTGCACCCTTCAGTAGGTAACAATCTGGTATTCTATGAATTAGCTGACGTTTGGGATGAAGCCATGCCTCTTGGGAATGCAATGGTTGGAAACCTTGTTTGGCAAAAAGAGGGCAAACTCCGTTTTTCGCTCGATCGTGCCGACCTCTGGGATTTGCGCCCAATGGAAAACATTGACTTCGATAAATGGAAGTTCCAAAATGTATATGAACATTGGAAAGCCGACAAATACGAAGAAGTACAAAAAGTATTTGATGAACCCTATGACAAATTACCTGCACCATCAAAAATTCCTGCCGGAGCTTTGGAATTTGACATTGAAGAATTGGGTAAAGTAAAATTGGTGAGTCTCGATGTTGAAACTGCAACTTGTGTAGTTGACTGGGAAAACGGAGCAAAATTAACCACTTTTGTACATGCCGAAAAACCCATAGGTTGGTACAAATTCGAGAATCTTCAGAAAACAATAAAAATAGAACTGGTTTCGCCTGCATACAATCGCGAAAATACGGAGGCAGCCACAAGTCAATCGAGAAACGATTTGAACCAACTTTATTATCCGCAAGGTGA
>JAUVDE010000149.1 GCA_030595485.1 Draconibacterium sp. | reverse complement strand
AAAAGTCATTCCTCAAATAAAAGAATTGCTTAACAACTATGGCGACATAGCTATGATGTGGTTCGATATGTGGATTCATCATTCGAACACTGTGGTTACCAAAGAACAACTTTTACAGTTAAAATCAACAATTCGCGAATTGCAACCCAATTGCCTTGTCAATTCGCGCCTGGGTTTATCCATTGAAGAAGACCCGGACATTGATTACAAAACCCTTGGTGACAATCAGCTGGGAAGTAAAAAGGAAGATTTCCCTTGGCAATCGCCGGCGACAGTTGCTCACTCATGGGGATTTCACTCGTCAGACAATCAATGGAAATCAACTTCAACCCTGCTTAAATCACTAATTGGAAACGCAAGTTTAAACGGAAATTTTATGCTAAACATAGGGCCACGTGCAAATGGTGATGTTCCTTACGAAATTTCGCACCGAATGCTGGAAATGGGAAAATGGTTAGATGTTAACGGAGAAGCAATTTATGGCGCAGAAGCCTTTGATCTAGATAAAGATCAACACGACTGGGGTAAAATTACGGCCAAACAAGATGGCGATATATTCAAACTATACTTGCACGTTTACAATTGGCAACTCAATAAGAAATTGAATCTTACCGGAATTTCGACATCTCCTGAAAGAGTTTACTTGTTGGCTGACAAACAAAAATTGCCACTAAACTTTAAGTTCTCTGAAGTATTTACTGAGATTTCATTACCCAATGACCAACCTGATAATTACATCTCAGTAGTTGTGGTGGAATACAACTCAAAACCAAGTATTGAAGATGGTCTAGTAGCCAAAACTGTTGATGGAGGATACTCGCTGCTTCCTGGAAATCAAAACCCAAAAGATGAATCTATTTTTGTTCATCCGCTCGACCGCTTTGGAACCGTTCCTCGTCATGCTGTTGTAGAATTAGACAAAACCTTAAAATGGAAGATTTATGTGGATGAACCAGGCGAAAAGGACATTGATGTTTCCTACAGTTTTCAGAATAAAAAAAGCGCTAGCAAAGTTTCTGTAAACATTGCAGGGGAAACACTTTTTCATAAAGTTGAGCCAACGGGACAAACAGTTGGTGAACCCAATAAAAAGTGGCATATCGACAATTTCAAATCGAACAAAATTGGAACGATTAACTTCCCCGAGAAAGGTTATTATACCATTGAAATGACAGTTGAACCAGCCCAAAATGAGGAGGTAAAATTCCAATGGCTTTGGATTAAGTAAACATCAATTAAATATTAACTTATTAACAATTGTTGAAAACCACAGTTAATTCATGGTGAATACAAACATACCTCAAGGTATTGACTTTAACATACTTAATGATGTATCTTTGACTTATCAGGTGAGCGATAAAAGGCTGCTTTAAAATTGTGGAAGCGGTGAAAGTTTCTTAGTTGAAACCGGAACTAATTCTTTCCGACCTTCGGGACGGCACAACAAAAAAAGCCGAAGTTTGAATCCGACATTCTGGAATGTCAAAACTCAAACAATCATCTGGAAGAATATCCAGAAGTTCTTTCAAGATTGGGTCAACAGGCAGGAAGCTAAGAAACCAAGGTTTCAGCTGCAAAACTGCACAACACAAAAGAGAAGAAACTGAAGGGGCAACTCTGAAGAAAAAACTCAGAAATGTTGATTGGAACAGGGAAATTCGTAAGAATGAAACCTAATACACTGAAATGACACTTCGTTCAGGAAGGTAAGCGCGAATACCAAAAGAACTGCTCGAAAGTTTAACTGTAGTAGGTTAAACCCGAAAGTAGGGGGTGGACAGAAACTCGAAAGAGTGGAAAAAAGCCGGTCGCAATAACCGTAGCCTGGCACGAAAAGTAACTCCGGTTACTTGGAAGTGAATGGGAGCTATTCTAACAGAATAGTTCCCATTTGTGTTTCGACCAAGAGCTCATTCCCACTGCCTTTATTAAGAGCTACTACAAACAATATTATTTTTCAAACCTTTGCTGTTGTCTTGTGTTTCAATAATTGTTAATTTTAACAAAAGATAAATATTATTAGACTGAGTATTTATCAACGGTTAATTAAAACATAGCAGTTAAATCAAATGAAACAATTAGCTGACACCTTAAATAGAAACTATGCTTAAAATTCTTTTAATTGGATTTATAATCATTGCAATTAATGTTATTCTTCAGGCAATAGCAACTATATATTGGGCGCGAAAAACAGTTTCGTACACTGAAAAATGGGCAACTACTTTTACTACTTTCAAGATGTTTCGCTTATTAATTCTCTCCTTTTTGTTTCTAACCTTATTGCATACACTGCATTCATTGGTTTGGGCTTACAGTTTATACTTAATACCTGCCATTCAATCCGACTTTGCTAGTTTTCAAGACCTTTTTTATTATTCAATAGTTACCTTTACTACTTTAGGATACGGCGATATGACCATCAGCTCGGAATGGAAAATTATGTCGGGAATAGAAGCGATAAACGGTATTATGCTGATTGGCTGGTCAACCGCACTGACGTATTCTTTGATTCAAAACATTACTAAATATATAAGAAAAACAAATGGCTAAAAAAGAAGAAATCGAACAGGAAGAAGTAGAAAAGCAAGAAATGCCTGTTGAAGAAGCTAAAAAGGAAAAGAAGAGTCCTGCTGTTAAGCTTAGCCTTATTACTTTATTTTTCACCTTACTCATTTTCGTTTGGTATGTTCTATCCGACAGGCACACACCAAATACTGACCAAGCCCGAGTTAAAGGACTGGTTTTGCCGGTAGCTCCCATGGTTAGTGGTTATATAACAAAAGTAAATGTGGGCTTACACACGCTTGTTAACAAGGGAGATACTTTATTTATTGTTGATACCGCTCCCTACAAAATTGCGGTTGACATAGCCGAGTCATCATTAGAAAGCGCAATTCAATCGGTTAGTTCAGGCGAATCATCAATAAAATCGGCAACTGCACGATTAAGTCGAGCAAGAGTAAAACTCGACCGTGACACAAAAAATTGGGAACGCACACAGCGGGTAATTGCTGAACACAAAGGCGCACTATCGGAGGCGGATAAAGACCGCTCGGAGGCATCCTACCTTGAAGCAATAGAAGGTGTTGCTTCGGCTGAAGCTGAATTAAAAAGACAGATAGATGCCATAGGTCCCATCGGAGAAAACAACCCAAATATTAAGTCGGCAATAAGTCAACTTGAAAAAGCTCAACTCGATTTGGCATACACTGCCGTAACTGCAACCTCGGATGGTATAATAGAAAGTTTTAATATTGAAGTTGGGTATTTTGCAAGTGCCGGGAGTCCTTTGGTTTCATTGGTTTCGAATAGCAACATCTGGATTCAAGCAAATCTTAAGGAAAATAATCTATCGAAGCTTAAACTTGGAAATGAAGTTGAACTCATTTTCGACATTCAGCCGGGCAAAGTTTTCAAAGGGAAAGTATCGAGTGTTGCCTATGGTGTTAGTGTCGACCAAAATAATCCCAGCGATTTACCTTCCGTATCCACATCGCAAGGGTGGTTACGCGACCCACAACGATTTCCGGTTATAATTGACATTTTGGATGAAGAGATAAAACCCCGTTTATTGCAGGGTGGACAAGCAGAACTGGTAGTATACACAGGAGATAAAAGTTTTCTGAATTGGTTAGCTAAAGTTAGAATCAGAATCATGTCATATCTATCGTATGTTAGGTAAGCTAAAAGTTTTTTATTACGATTTACGGGCAGACGTTCCAATTTTACGCTGTATTTTTGGCGTTACACTTGCCTTAATTGGTGGCACCACCATAGGCTACCCGGCTGCTCATATGACCGCAATATTTGCTTTAATGTTTTTAGGTCCAGGCAAGAAATCACTTCCAACTATCAACATCATTAAGTTTCCTTTTGTGTTATATCTTTTGGGCTTAATTGGCGTATTTATTGGCAATTACCTTATCGAATACCCATTTGTTGTTCTACCCCTAATTGCCTTATCGATTTTTTTGAGTTTTAGAATTACAAAAATTCCTGTGTTTTTAAGGCTCATGTTTTTAATCTTAATCGTTCTTATTCCTTTTATGAGTTTGACGGCTAATGCCATGGGAAGTTTTGTACTTACATTAATGATATCTAATCTTATTGCAGCCTTGCTTGTGGTTAAGTTGTCATTTTTGCTTTTACCCGACTCATTAACACCTATTGTTCAAGCACCGAAAGCACCAGCCAGTTCGGGTGCAGCACCGGCTTTAAACTTCGATAAAATTGCATTTAACGGCTTAATGGTAATATTTCCATTGGTGGTGGTTTTCTATTTTTATAATGCTACCATTGGTTTGCTAACCTTGGTTTTCGCAGTTTTGCTGGCTTTCGACCCTTTTATTTATCAATCAAAAAAAGGTCTAATAATGCTTTTGGCAAATATTTTTGGAGGGCTGTTTGGCATTTTTGCCTATCAGGTTTTAGTAATTGCTCCAAATTATTTATTGTATGTTTTTCTAATTACTTCAATAACTTTTTATTTTATACTGAACCTTTACGCCGGGAAAAAAACGTCACCAATATACGGGACAAGTTTTAATACATTTTTTATGGTTATGGGAACCATTGCGACCTCTACCGATGCAGCAGGAGGAACGGTTTGGAGTAGAGTTCTACAAATTGGAGTTGCTGTAGTTTATGTAATATTGGCTTATAAAATTGTAAATATTTTTAATAACCCATTAAAAAACAACCATTGAATAAAAACATAAAATATATACTAATAGTCTTGTGCGGAGTTCTGCTTTTTTCGTGTAATACACATGAGAAATTTGTTGCTCCGGATGTACCAGAAGTGGAACAATTTAACAATACAGCTACCATTGATAGTTCAAGCTTTTCAGACCTAAGTTGGTGGGAATTATTCAACGACACAACACTTATTTCGTTAATAAACGAGGGAGTTACAAATAATATCTATTTACAAAATACGGTTACGAGTATAAGACAAGCCCAACTTCAATTCGAGATTTCCGAGACCTTTCTAAACCCGGAAATTAACTATGCTGCAGGTGGATCATTAGGTGCCAATTCTGCTCAATCAGGTGCCGATTGGAATATTGTACCAGCGGCAAATGTTTCGTACACTTTAGATTTTTGGGGACGATTATCAAATCAACGCGATGCTGCTTTTCAAGTTTATCTGGCAACTGAAATTGCCTACCATCAGGTTAAAGCAAGTCTGATTGTACAAATCGCAAGTTTGTATTTTACCTTACGCGATGTAGACAATAAAATTATTGTGGCTGAAAACATGATTGTAAATATGAATGATTTCAGAAATGTAATAAATGCCAGATACAAGGGTGGTTTTGTTTCAAAAGTTGATGTGAATCAGGCAGACATTCGTGTTAAAGGAGCTGAATTTACGCTGCAATCGTTGTTACGTACACGTGGTCAACTTGAAAATGCCATTAGTACGATACTGGGCTCTCAACCAAAAGAAATAAACAGAGGTCTTGCGCTGGAAGAACAGCTATTGCTAAACGACTTACCTTCTGGAGTTCCACTGTATCTTTTAAAACGACGACCTGATGTTGTTGTAAATGAAAAGATTTTGATGGCACAGCTACGTACAATTGATGCTACGCAAGCTTTAAAATACCCGAACCTCACTTTGTCCTTAAATTTAGGTGCACAAATTGCAAATCCTTCATTAATATTTGGAGAATTAGCGGCTAACCTTGTGGGGCCGATATTTAACAGTGGACGAATAGATAAATCAATAAATATTGAGCAAGAACAATACAATATTCTGGTTAACGATTATATTCAATCATACCTGTTTGCGCTTCAGGAGGTAGAAGATGCCTTAATTGCCATCGATTCGTACGAAAAAGAATTTGAAATTCGTAAAGAGCAGCTGACGCTTTCGGAAGAAGCTTTGGAGTTGGCATGGGTACGATACAATGAAGGTGTTACTCCCCTACTCGATTTCTTAAACCTGCAAAGCTCACTATTTAATGCTCAACTTCAAGCTTCAGAAAGTTATAAGCTTCGTCTTGAATCGATTGTGAAACTATACCTCGCATTAGGCGGTGGTTGGGAATACGAGCAATATGTTGAAGCGGAAGAAGAGGAAAGCAAATAATATTCTTACTACCTTTACATTCTAAAATTTCATGACATGATTTCACAAATAAAAAATATAAAGCACACCGATTCGGGCAACTTCTTTTTGCTTGCAGGTCCTTGCGCTATAGAAGGCGAAAAAATGGCAATGGAAATTGCTGAAAAAATACTTGGCATTTCAGAGCGTTTGAAAATACCGTTTGTATTTAAAGGTTCGTATCGAAAAGCCAACCGTTCGCGCATTGATTCATTTACAGGAATAGGAGATGAAAAAGCACTTAAAATTTTAAGGAAAGTTTCAGAGACTTACAACATTCCGGTTGTTACCGATATTCACACCGCTGAAGAAGCTGCAATTGCGGCTGAATATGTTGACATCTTGCAAATTCCAGCATTTCTATGCCGACAAACCGATATTTTAGTTGCCGCTGCAAACACAGGGAAAGTTGTAAATATTAAGAAAGGACAATTTCTTTCGGCAGATGCCATGCGATTTGCGGTTAACAAAGTTCGCGAAAGTGGAAACGACAAAGTAATGCTTACTGAGCGTGGAACAACTTTTGGCTACCAGGATTTAGTGGTTGATTACCGTGGAATTCCGGAAATGAAAGCATTGGATGTTCCCGTGGTTTTAGACATCACGCATTCGTTACAGCAACCCAACCAGGCAAGTGGTGTAACAGGTGGTAAACCCGAGTTAATTGAAGTGGTTGCACGTGCCGGAATTGCCGTTGGTGCCGATGGAATTTTTATTGAAACGCATCCAAACCCATCGGAAGCAAAATCGGATGGAGCAAATATGTTACATTTAGATTTGCTGGAACCGCTAATGGAAAAACTGGTTTTAATTAAACAAACCATCAACCAAATTGGATAAATGAGTTTTAGTGTACTTGCCAATAATTTAGAAGCCCTTGTTTTAAGTTGGGAAACCAAGTTGACTGACCTCAGCGAGGAACAAATTTCAGTTCCCAAAAATTCCCAAAACCGAACGATTAAACAAATTGTTGGACACATGGTAGATTCGGCTTCGAACAATACACACCGAGCGGTTCATCTGCAATACAGAAAATCTCCTGTTAATTTTCCCAACTACGCCACCTTCGGGAATAACAACAAGTGGATTGCTATTCAGAATTATCAAAATGAAAATTGGGAAAATCTGGTTCAACTATGGAAATACGCTCATTTACATCTGATTCATATAATTGAAAATATTATTCCTGAAAAAGTAAATACTGAATGGTTGGCTGACTCGGATAATGTGGTTTCGTTAAAAGAAATGATAGAAGATTTTCCAAGACATTTCAAGTTGCATATTTCAGAAATTGAAGAATTACTAAACCAACAATAAAATGAAAAACCGTAGAAGTTTTATTAAAAGGGCTGCTGCAGGATTGGCAGTTGCAGGATTACTACCTTTATCGAAAAAAGCAATGGCAGGCGAAATTAAAATTACCGGAACATTGGTTCACCATGTTTATTTCTGGTTGAAAGAACCAAAAAATGAAGCACATAAAAAACAATTATTAAAAGGTTTAAATGAGCTTTTAAAAGTAGAAACCATTAAAATGAGCCATATTGGTTTTCCTGCCGGAACTGAAAGCCGTGATGTAGTAGACCATTCATACTCGGTGTCGTATATGCTTATGTTCGATAACCAAGCGGGACAGGATGCTTATCAGATTGACCCCATTCACTTGAAATTTGTAGATGAAAATAAAGACTTGTGGAGCAAAGTAATTGTTTACGATGCGATAAATTCGTAACAATTCAACTAAAATATATTGATGTAGAGACAAGGCA
>JAUVDE010000182.1 GCA_030595485.1 Draconibacterium sp. | reverse complement strand
AAACCCTAATTAAAAATGGAGATAAAATAATTAATAAAAGCTCGGAGGGTGAGGAAGATTTCTTTGCAATATTTGGCGAACAAGAGGATGAAAACATCAAGAATTCGCAGGCTTATACTTTAAGAGGACTGGGTTATAACGGATTAAACAAAAAAGATCAGGCAAAAGAAAATTTGAAAAAAGCAGTTGAATTGTCGGTGAGTAATCTGTGGGCAAATACAGAATTAAAGGGCTTGTAATTTAATAGGAAAGATGATGCTTTGGAATTAAGCTGGAATTTTTTAATTATAAGATTTGTGATTATTCAGTATCAAGTATCAAGACGCGAGTATCAAGATTATAGACATCTATAATCATAATACTTTCATTTTTTACGAGATTTATTGGATTTCATATGAAATATTTAACCAGAATAAAATTTTAAAATGAAAAACTTTCATTCAACTTTGTCAGCATTAATTCTTCTTCTGTTTTTTTCGTGTGAACAAGAATCAAAAACAATTAAGTCAGGCGAAATATGGCCTGATAATAACGGAATCCATGTCAACGCTCATGGTGGGGGAATGTTATTTCACGAGGGTAAATATTACTGGTTTGGAGAACATAAAATTGAGGGCAAAGCCGGGAATAAAGCCATGGTTGGCGTGCATTGTTATTCTTCGAAAAATCTAACGGATTGGAAAGATGAGGGGATTGCACTGGAAATTATTAAAGATGACCTTAAGCACGATATTACGGAAGGATGTGTTTTGGAACGCCCTAAAGTAATTTATAACAAAACCACTAAAAAGTTTGTAATGTGGTTTCATTTGGAGTTAAAGGGACAAGGGTATTTAGCGGCCCGAACAGGTTTGGCAGTTGCCGATAAAGTAACCGGACCCTATACTTTTGTAAAAAGTTTGCGTCCCAATGCTGGGCAATGGCCAGCCAATTTTACGAAAGAACAAAAGACTGTTGAGTATGACTACAAAATGAAGCGCTGGACAGATGAAGGAAGAACAGCAGTTGTAAATGGAATGTTTTTAAAACGCGATTTTGAAGGTGGTCAAATGAGCCGCGATATGACATTGTTTGTAGACGACGATGAAAAAGCCTATCACATTGCCGCTTCGGAAGAAAACGGAACTTTGCATATACGGGAATTAACGGATGACTATCTAAATTTCAGGGATAACTACGTACGGGTTTTTCCGGATGAAAGTAACGAAGCACCTGCCATTTTTAAAAAGGACGGAAAGTATTACATGTTCGCTTCGGGTTGCACGGGCTGGGCACCAAATCCGGGTCGCTCTGCTGTTGCAAATAATATTATGGGACCATGGACAAATTTGGGTAATCCGTTTAAAGGAACTGAAGACGAGATGAAAGTGAGTTTTGATTCGCAAAGTACCTACGTTATCCCGGTTATAGGGAAGAAAGATGCTTTTATATATATGGGTGACCGCTGGATGCCGGAGGACGCCATTGATGGACGCTACATTTGGTTGCCTGTTCAGTTCGATGAAAAAGGAATACCGTATTTGGAGTGGATGGACGAGTGGAGTTTGGATTTTTTTGATTAGCTTATTTATCCACCATCCGTTTCATTAAATCTTTAGGAACTGCCAAAAACAAGGAAATGCTAAAATAAGGAGCCCCTGAAACAGTTGATTTAATCAGATAATCGGTATCGGGTTTTGGGAGAGTGCTACCTTCAACAAAATTCGATTCGGTAATATTAAAGTTAATGTTGTTTGAATAACCAAAACGTGCTTCAACTCCAGCCCATTTATTGATTTTTGCCAGCACACCAAGCGTGGCATCAATTGTTGATTGACGCAATTGAACACTTTCTGCTTCAGATAATATGGAGTCATCAACCCGAACCGTGTAACTTGTTCCTGAAATTTCGGCAGCGCCCAAAACATAAAAATTATTGCTAAACTTTTTCCATATTTTAATTCCCTGCGGAAGCAAAAGGTCTATTCCAATGTTATTGTTAAAACGTTTGGAGTAATTAAAAACCGGGTATAAGGCTGGGTCTCCGAAGGTGTACCCAAAATAGGCTCCAAAGGCATAGTATGTATTGGCATCTTTCCGAACAGCGTAACCTAATGCTAAGGAAGATTTTAACAGGTCGCTAATTTTGAAATATTTCTCACCACTTAAATGAAAGTCACCAGCAAGATTCCATGCCGTTTGCATTATTATCGATTTATTCCCTTTTAAATGGAACATTCCTTTAAAATCGAGTCCTAAGCTTCGTAGATTTCTGTCGTTTAAGCCAACATACAAGGGATAATCGTCGGGTTCGAGATCTTCAAAATAAAACTGCTCGTTGCTATAGCGTAAACCACCGGATAAAATGACCCGGTTTTTATTCAGAATAGGAAATTTTAAACGTACCGTTGCCGTTTGATTTCCTGTAATCTCAGCCGAACCATCGCCAATCTCCTCTAAATCGGAAGTGGAACTGATGTTATACTGAAAGGGTCCTTCGTATTTAAAGTAGAGAAACTT
This sequence comes from Draconibacterium sp., assembly GCA_030595485.1. Lineage (GTDB taxonomy): Bacteria > Bacteroidota > Bacteroidia > Bacteroidales > Prolixibacteraceae > Draconibacterium. The sequence continues at coordinate 4,375 of JAUVDE010000182.1, read as the reverse complement.
TTTTGGGAGATCATTCTCAAACAGAGGTGTCCAATCGCATTTTTCAAGCGTATCAAGCTCTTGAGCCTGACAAACGAATGTTAGAAGGATTATATATAATATTAGTTGAATTCTCACAAGCACTAGAACGTAAATGGGTTTTGTTTATTTCTTTAATATGGTCGCCCCCAGGTTTTTCTTTCCTTCATTTTGGGTGATTGTCCACTTTCTTTTTTCTAACTCTTTGGCTATGTTTCGGTTAAGAAAACCATGCGTTACTAAAATAACTTGCTTCTGATTATTTGCTTTTTGTTCTATAAAATCGCAAACCAGCTTCACTCTCTTTTTTGCTTCGTCATACGATTCTGTTCCATGGTGTTTTCTGCCGAGCAACCATAAAACTCTCGAAAAACCTGTCCATCCTTTATAGGGCAAGTAAGCCGGTAGCCAAACTACATGCAACTCAAATTCGTTTAGTAGGTCGAGCGACACAATTTGCGCTGAATCGCCAAATAGTTTTAAACCCGTAGCAATTGAACGCGGCAAGCCACTAACATAAACTGTGTCAGCAATTCGCTTTGAGATTTTTGCTAAAACCGTATCAGGATTAAATTGGTGAACCGGTGCTGAATCATAAGCTTCGCGTAAATTCGCAGCATTTTTTCGACTCATCCATCCGGGATGTTCCATATAAACAGCTGCATGCCGAATTAGAATCACCTCTTGTCCAGAAGCAAAGGAATTCGTACAAAGGATAAAAATGAATGCTACAAAAAGTTTTTTCAAAACAGGTAACTAAAATTAAATTGTATCAACATATCTTCTTTGCTTTTGTTTACGGTTGCCGTAATAATGGCCATTTTAAAAGGCGACAACCAAATTCCTCCACCATATCCATTGTGCCATTGGTTCGAAGCTTCATCATCTAACCAAACCCGACCAATATCATCGAAAAGTAAAATCCCAATCTCTCCGGTTAATAGGTAGTTTTTAAAATCGTATAGTTTTATGCGTGCTTCAGTATTAAAATAGGCACAGGCATCGCCATAAAAGCGTGTCTCGCGATATCCTCGCAAGTTGGTTTTTCCATTTAAAATGGCTGCATCTTGAAAATAATAATCCCCAAATATTTTCTCTCCACCTGCACGAAACGCCAAAACAGTTCTAGGATATTTATTAAAGCTAATTAAAGTGGCAAACGAGCCGGTAACTTTGGTGAAATCGGGTTCGTTTCCTTCGATATTTAAGTGATGATTGGCGCTGGCATCTACCACAAATCCACGTGTTGGGCGAAAATCTTTGTTTAATTTCTGATATTTGTAATAAGCTCCAGCAACAGCATATTGTTTTTGTCCCAGATTCTCTGGACTTAAATCGTTGTTTTCAAAGTCGGTAATAAATTTATCTTCCAGGCTTTGTGTGTCGTTTAACCTCCATTTAAAATGCAGCCCAAGTTTATGCTCATTTATGGGGTGGTCCTGGTGCAGTCCTTCCCTATCGTACCGTGCCCAAACCGATTTCCCAAAACGTTTTTGTAGGCTGAAATCGGCCACCAATCGGCGTTGTTTTGTTTTAAAATGTTTATAATCTAAATCACCCAATTCATTTTCGGTTTCGTTACCCAAACCAAAGTAGTTGGTTGTATAATTTGGGCCACTGATATCGGTTCCCACAATAATGTCGAGTCCCCGGTTGGTTGAAAGCGATTCGTATTGAGCCCTCACATTAAAAGCTGAGTTTTTAAATGCATAATCGCCTAAAACCGAAGCCCGAACATCGCGGCGGAATTTCTGGAAATACCACGAACGGCCGTAGCCCAAATAAACACCGTCATCGGCATTAAAACCGCCCGTTGCCAGCGGCATTCCAACATCGCGAAGAAAGTATTTTCGGTCGTATTCGTGAACTATTTTATTATTTGTAAGGTTTCGTTTTGTTTCATCACCACCTTCAATTACGGTACTCTTTTTTAGGTCGTAAACCTGATTCTTTTTACCTAAGCCACTTACTTTCGAATGGTCAACAAGCACATCTTTATCTTGCCCACCTATAATACGTACAATTGGTCCTTTTTTTACTTCACCCCAAATCTCAAAACGGTCTTTGTCATCTAAACCGTAGCAAACAATTTCTTTGGTCTCGCTGGTTTTAATTGTTCTATTATATATTTGTTTTCCTTTGCTACCGTCTTTTTTTATATGATACACGCTAACTTCTGTATCCGAATCATTCAGGCGTTTTATTTCGAATAAATCTTTTCGGTCGGTTCCGGTAATATTTACTCTCTTTGAAAGATAGAGGTAATACTCACGCGCCATTTCATTCATAAAATCACGTCGCGCCAATAGTATTTTAGCTGTTGAATCAGCCACCATTGCTTTTACTTCTTTTGGAAAAGTTGAAACTGCTTCATTAATTGCCTCCGGAGTCATTCGTTCCATTAAATCAGCAGTAGTTGCTTTCCAATCGTTCCAGTCCATTTGAGTAAGGAAGGAGCGATCGAAATAACGGGCATTAAATCCTAAGCCAATAATGTATTTTGTTCGTGGCTGAAAATTCTGAAGCTTAGGCATAGCAAAAGGCTGCGCCGCAATCCCGGGTAAAATCCCCTGATTTACAAAAAAGGTTTGATCGCGGTCACGCGGAATAGGTTGGTAAATGGTGAGTCCATCTTTTTTAAACGATGCCCATCGCCATTGGTCGTCGTGGCGATCCCAATCGTTTATATAAATATCTAAAAGCCTTGCTCTGAGCACTGCTTGTTGGTCCACCTGGAAATCTTCACTGGTGGTGGTTTTTTCAATTACCTCGTCGGTGTTTACAATATTTTTCGAATAGCCAAAGCTTTTCACATCCTTACGGTTTTTTGCAGGGCGTTCTTCATACAAAAACAAACCACTGTGCATGTCTTCTTTGTACTGTTCAAAAAGGGGGTCTTGCGGTACAAAAACTACTTCGGGGTTGGTGTGAAATACACCCGCATGCTCGGCTAAAACTGCTGCAGGCATTGCACTGTATGGATTCGCTGCTGAAATCTGGTCTTGTACAATGTCTTTGGCAAATGTCTTTTTCATTTCCTCGGGCATGGCACCTTCGGCATATTTTTCCAATGAGCGTAGTACATATTGTTTGCCATCGGTAGTTTTCATACGAACCGATTTGGTTTGCTGTCCGCCACCACGTTTTAAGATGGTCATTCCTCCGTTTTCTTTGGTAATATCGAAAACACGAGCTTCGACTGGCGTTGCCCACACTTCGCGGTAGTTTTTGCCCATCCATTTTTTATAGCCTTTTTCTGCTAAGTAATAGGTACTTGCGTGTTTTATTGCGGTAGGTTCGGCAAATAGATTATTGCGTTCAGTCCTTACATCGGCGTCAGAAACGGTTTTTTGTGTAAAAAGCTTTTGAGTGTAAATAGGTTCTTTGGCCCCCTTTTCAATTGAAAAGAAATTTAAAAATACATCACCATTCTCATAAATATCGAGCCGTGAAATGCCCGCTTCTTTACTCCCAAATTCAGGTTTATTAGTGTTCACATAGCTTTGATTATGCAGAGAGCCACTAATTATTTGGTGAATATTATCGTGTTTTATGTACTGCAAACTGTTTTCCAGTGCCGATGCATAAATTACATTCGGAAACTGGGTTAAAATGGAATGTAATTGTTGCCTAAGGTTTTTGTATTCAGGATGGGCAAGGTCGTCTTGGTCGCCAATCAGATTTTTATAAGCGCCATACGGAAAGCCAATAATGCTAGTGAGAGTGGGCATATTTCCGGCATGGCGACCGTAGGATTCGATAGGGTGGTAGCCCGCAACAACCACCGTTTTACTTGCATTTCGTCGAAGCGCATCTTGTAACCAAACAAATACATCTTGGTCTTCTACAATACCACATCTTTTGTAGCGGGTATCCATATTTGTAAGCCACCAATAAGTATCGAATAAAATTACAATTAGCTCATCGTTTATCTCTACTTCTGTCGGTCCGGGGCAACCCCAATCGGTGGTGTAAACTTCATTGTTCTGAAAATGGGCATGTAAAGCTTTAACTACTTTTTTTGTGTGTTTTTTGTCTTTCCCCCATTCTTTCGGACCTTGTGTGAAAAGGAGTTTGCTACCTTGTTTGGCAATTTTATCCGGATAAAAGCTAAACTGAATTTCATCATTGTTGGTAGTAAAGCTTGAATAATTCCCCAGAAAAACAAAAGAATATGGATGATTTAAGTCTGTCAATTCATTCAAAAATTGTGTTTGTTCTTCATTATTTGAAGGAGCTGTATTGCCGGCTAAAAACAGACTTGTTTTTATTAACTTTTGTCCGAAAACACCCAACACTCCAATCAAAATGAAGAGAGCAGTTAAGAAAATTTGTCTTCGTAAAGTTGAAATTATCA
>JAUVDE010000337.1 GCA_030595485.1 Draconibacterium sp. | reverse complement strand
GCAAACAGAATTTAAATGGAAAAGTGGTTTTGCTTGATTGTATAACACTTTGGCTGACCAATATTTTTTATGAAAATAAAAGCGAAGTTGATAGAAGGCTGGAAATTGCACAAAAGGAGTGGGACAAGTTTACAAATCAGGATTTTACATTACTTGTGGTGAGCAATGAATTAGGAATGGGTGTTATTCCTGAAAATGAAATGGCCCGTAAGTTTGCCGACCTACAAGGATGGATGAATCAATACATCGCAAAATCAGCCAACGAAGTAAACCTAATGGTTTCAGGAATACCTGTAAAAATAAAATAAACTATGTGAACTAATGTGCCTACTGTGGTTCACAATTAATAAAACTAAAAATGACACTTAAAGAACAGCTACAACATAAAATTGATAACAAAACCAAACCTCTTGGTTCGTTGGGTTTACTCGAAGATATTGCCCTGCAAGTCGGCTTGGTGCAGAATACATTGTCGCCAAGTATAAATAAACCCGCACATTTTGTTTTTGCTGCCGACCATGGTTTGGCCGACGAAGGAATTAGTCCGTACCCAAAAGATGTAACCTGGCAAATGGCAATGAATTTCTGTGGCGGTGGTGCATCAATCAATGTTTTTTGTCGCCAAAGCGAAATGGATTTGAAGGTGTTTGATGTGGGAGTGGATTATGATTTTCCGGCTGAGTTACCTGTTATAAACGCAAAGGTTGCCCGTGGTAGCCGTAATATGCGTAACGAACCAGCAATGACCATGGAAGAGTGCCGTGCAGCAATGAAAGTAGGAGCCTTTGCCGTTCGTACTGAAAAAGAAAAAGGCTGTAATACCATTGCCTGTGGTGAAATGGGAATTGGAAATACTTCAGCATCGTCACTTTTAATGCATCGTTTTATTGGCGACTCAGTTGAAGAGTGTACCGGACGTGGTTCTGGTTTAGCCAGCGAACAAGTTGATCGTAAAATAAGAATATTGAAGGAAATTTCGGTGAAATATAATCCAGAAACTCCCGAAGAAACCTTGGCAACTTTTGGCGGCTTAGAAATTGCTGCAATGGTTGGCGCTTATTTAGAGGCTAAGAAACAAAATATGCTAATTTTGGTTGATGGTTTTATTGCTACAGCTGCAATAATAACTGCCATTCAGATAGATGCATCGGTAAAAAATAATTGTATTTTCTGTCATAGTTCCGATGAAAAAGGGCATAAAAGAATGTTGGAGTTTTTGGGCGTTCGTCCATTGTTGCAACTTAACATGCGCCTTGGTGAAGGCACCGGAGCTGCAGTAGCAATGCCACTTGTACGTTCGGCAGTAAATTTCTTGAACGAAATGAGTAGCATGGAAGATGCCGGTGTAAGTAATAAAGAATAAAGCCCTCTAAATCCCTCAGGGGGGACTTGTGGAAGTAAGTAGCTTATGTTAAGGAATTCAGGTAGTAGACAATTTTTGTAAATGAATTAATAATTTTTAAACAGTCTCTAATAATCTGATGAACAGTTCCTCCCCTTTGGGGAGGTTAGGAGGGGCTTTTATTATGAAAAACGAAATAAAAATATTTCTAACTGCACTAAGTTTTTATACACGTGTTCCTGTTGGAAACATAAAAGGTTGGTCGGAAGATATGCTCAACAAATCAACTCGTTATTTTCCTTTAATCGGAATTATAGTTGGGGGAGTGACGGCTTTGGTTTTCTGGGGTTTGAGTCTGTTTTTTCCAGTTTCTATCGCGGTATTGCTAAGTATGGTAATAAGTATCCTCTTTACGGGTGCTTTTCACGAAGATGGTTTTGCCGATTTCTGTGATGGTTTTGGTGGCGGTTATACGCCTGCTAGAATATTAGAAATAATGAAAGACAGCCGGGTTGGGACTTATGGTTCCATTGGTTTGTTAATGATATTAGCAACAAAATTTTTGGCATTAACACACATCGAAGCTACTCGCATTCCACTTATTCTAATTTCAGCACATGCCATAAGTCGAATTTTTCCGGTGTTATTAATTTATACATCAAAATACGCACGTCTCGATGCCAGTACAAAAACCAAACCGGTTGGAAAAGCTGATTCAACTTTTTCCTTGCTTTTTGCGATTGTGACTGGCGGACTAAGTTTGTTTTTACTTGGCTGGCAAGAAGTTATTGTTTGTGTAGCTGTGTTAATGGCAGTTACTTTCTTTTTTCGAAATTATATTACCCGAATATTAGGTGGTTATACCGGCGACGTGCTGGGTGCTTTGCAGCAATTGTGCGAAGTGTTTTTCTATTTGGCAATTTTAGGCTGGCAAAATTATTCATGAAGTTATTTTTAATACGACATACCAGTGTTGCCGTTAAAGGCGGTATTTGCTACGGGCAAAGCGATGTGGGCGTAGCTGATTCTTTTGAAGAAGAAAAAAAGAGGGTAGCTGCTCACATAGAAAATATTCAATTTGATGAAATTTATTCGAGTCCACTTACGCGCTGCAAATTATTAGCCGAAGGTCTTTTTGAGCAAAAAGAGATTGTTTTTGATGAACGTTTAAAAGAACTCAACTTTGGCGATTGGGAGCTAAAAACCTGGGATGATATTTACGCTGAACCGAAAGGAAAAGTGTGGATGGATAACTTCCTAACTTTGCCAACTTTAAACGGCGAATCGTATCCGGAAATGGTAAAAAGAATTGCTTTGTTTTTTCAGGAATTGAAAAAGGGAAAGCTTGAAAGTGTTGTTGTCGTAACACATGCGGGCGTGATTCGCATTTTCAAAAGTTTAATTGAGAATAAGTCTATTTCAGAATCATTTGAATCCTTTAAACCAGCTTATGGAAGTGTCAGCGAATTTGAAATATAGCTGTCATTCTTCCTTCGAAATGACAAATAATACAAAATGAGTACTACAAAAAAATATAAACCCATAATGTTTGTGGGAACCGGTTCCGATGTTGGGAAAAGTGTAATTAACGCTGGCTTTGGGCGTATTTTCAAACAGGACGGATTAACTCCTGCTCCGTTTAAAGCACAAAACATGTCGCTTAATTCGTATCCAACTGCCGATGGTTTAGAAATTGGGCGTGCGCAAGCCGTTCAGGCAGAAGCTTGTGGTGTGGAGTGTCGTGTTGAAATGAATCCGGTGCTTTTAAAGCCAACCGGATATATGCATTCGCAAATTGTATTACACGGTAAACCCTGGGCAAACAAATCGGCCAAAGAATATTTTAACGGAACCGATCGCGATTTTTTATTCTCGGAATGTATTAAGGCTTTTACACGTTTGGAAGAGGAGTTTAATCCGATAGTAGTTGAAGGTGCCGGAAGTATTTCGGAAGTAAACCTTTGGGAAAAAGATATTACAAATATGCGTGTGGCAGTGGCAAAAAATGCTGCTACCTATTTAATTGCCGATATTGATAAAGGTGGTGTGTTTGGCAGTGTTTATGGTACTATGTTACTTTTACCCGAAGAAGATCGAAAGCAAATAAAGGGAGTGATTATCAATAAATTCAGAGGCGATATTTCACTATTTACTGATGGCGCAAAAAAACTGGAGGAATTGTGCGGTGTGCCCGTTGTAGGTGTGATTCCTCATTTTCGTGATATTTATATCGACGATGAAGATTCAGTTGTAGTTGACAAAAAACAATTCAAAGCGATTGAAGGAAAAACCAATATTGCAGTAGTTTTGCTTCGTCACATGTCGAACTTTACCGACTTTAATTTACTGGAACGAATTCCTGAAGTAAATCTTTTTTATGCCGCTACTCCCGACGATGTTGATCAGGCAGATATTGTAATTCTTCCCGGTTCAAAAAACACCATTTCCGATATTATGTTTTTGCAAAAACAAGGAATGGCAAGTGCGATAAAAAAAGCTCACGAACAAGGCAAGGCCGTTTATGGAATTTGTGGAGGTTTTCAAATGATGGGGAAGTGGATTAAAGATCCTGAACACATCGAAGGAAATATTGATGTGATTCCCGGACTTGGAATTTTACCTGTGGAAACAACAATCTGCGATGAGAAAGTTACCGAACAATGTACTTTCATTTTTAATAGCGAGTTGGAAGGCTTAGGTTACGAAATTCATATGGGTGAAACCGTTTCTGAAAAATCGAGTCCGCTGTGTTTAATAAATGGTAAAAAGGAAGATGGCTTTTTTCTAAATGCAAAAACATGGGGTACTTATATTCATGGCATTTTCGATAACAAAGAGATTATAAATTCAATTCTTTCTGAATCGGGACAAAATGTGGTAACAGAAATGGACTTTCAGCAGTTTAAAGA
>JAUVDE010000167.1 GCA_030595485.1 Draconibacterium sp. | reverse complement strand
TTCACTTTAATGGGTTTTGAGATTTATGAATACCTCAAAATTTGGGTGATGGGTATTTTAGATATAGATTGGAAGATTGGAGAAATGACAATTTCGGTAGGTGGTATTCTATCTTTTATGACCATCTTTTTTATTACAATGTTCATTGCTAAAATGGTTGCAAACATTTTTCAAGATGAATGGCTTATAAAGGTTCTACCCAGGGGCATTGCTCCGGCAATTTCTCTAATTACCAGAATTCTTTTGATAACGACTGGTTTTTATATGGGTTTAACGGCTGCCGGATTCGATTTAAGCAAAATTGGGTTGGTTGTGGGAGCACTTGGAGTTGGTATTGGTTTTGGCTTACAAAGTGTAGTCCTTAATTTTATTTCCGGTTTAATACTTGCGTTCGAACGTCCAATTAATCTTGGCGATGCCATTGAAGTAGACCAGGAGTTTGGAATTGTTACCAGCATTGGCGTTAGGGCCAGTAATATAAAAACCTACGAGGGCTCGGAAGTTATTATTCCAAATGGCGATTTGGTTTCGAAAAAAGTAAAAAACTGGATCTTAAGTAATCGCGACCGCAGAACTCGTACGCTAATGAAAACTTCGTCGGAAGCCGATCCATACAAGGTAATTGAGCTCTTTAATCGGATTGCTTCTGAGCATCCAAGTGTTTTTAAAGATCCAGCTCCTACTACTCATTTTTATGGCTTTAACCTGGAAGGTAATCTAGACTTTGCATTATTTTACTGGGTTTCGTTCTCCGATAAGTTAAATACTGACAGCGAAATTGCCTTGAAAATTTTTCAAGCACTAAAAGAAGAAGGCATTCAAGCTCCTATTCCTAAATGGAAAATTGTAGGCGATGAGAATCCTATGAAATAAATAACTTATACAATTTGATTATAAAATGCCGTATTGGATACGCCATTATTTTTCATTTTATCAAGGCGAAAAGATTATAGCATAGCCGTAGCTACGGTACAATTTTTCAACGATGATAAAATGGAAAAGAATAAGTTTATATGCGGTATTTTGTGGTCAATTTGGTATTATAATCCTTCCGGTACCGGAAATTCGCGCATTGGACTGTACCGAATATAAGAATCAAAAATTTCTTTGTCGGGACCAACAATACGCGGATCTTCCGATTTTTTGAGTTCATCAGTCAACGCTGTTTTCATTTCAGTTTCAATTTGGGCAAACGCAACTTTCCCAATCAGGTTGTTTAAGCAAAATGGATCTTCTTTCACGTTAAACATTTCAAACTCCGGTCGTTTGTCGTGTGCCAAATGGAAGAAAGGTTTTACTTTCTCATCGTCCTTATTTTCAATAAGAAACGTTTTTGTTGGACAGCCATCAATATCGGTATATGCCCATTCTGAAATATGTTTGCCGTCTTCATCAATACCATACATTGGCCATAATTTATTTTCTGTTCCTTTTACAATGCGTTGAGGAGCTCCTGCCGGCCAGCGATCGGGTTTCATATTCCAGATTAACAAAAACTCTTCACTTCGGATAGCACGCACTGGGTATCCCCAATTGTTATAGCGCGAACTTGAATGTCGCTCGCGGCCACTAAACGCATATTTCTTTTTGCCATTTACAATTCCTTGCTTTTTCGATTTTAAAGTGTTCAGCATACTTTGTCCGGTAATTGGCATCATTCCTTCAGCTGAAGTTCCGGTTAATTCAAGAATAGTTGGCGCAATATCAGCAAAAGTTGTGGGGTCGTTTACAACTCGACCACCCGGAAATTCTTTTGGAAAACGAACGGCAAAAGGTACATGTACACCATATTCGTAACCATTAGCTTTCGCCCTTGGAAATGCCATACCATTATCGGAAGTAACCATTACAATGGTATTTTCCAATTCACCAATTTCATCCAAATAATTTAGCATACGCTGAAGGTGCAAATCGAACCATTCTATTTCAACTGTATAATCTAAAATATCACCACGAACAATTTCGTCATCAGGTAAAAAACCAGGAACATTAACATCTGCTAATTTTTTATTCGTTCTTTTCCACGAATCTTTTTCAAACGCCCGATGTGGTTCGCTTGCACCATACCAAAAGAAAAATGGTTTATCCGCTTTTTGATTTTCAATAAAAGATTTGAAGTTTTCGAAGTAGTTTGTATTTCTTATTCCGTTTGCTGTTCGTTCGTCAGATTCACTTCCAGCATCGTATCGAATGCTACTGTATTCAATTCCACCTGCATCGGTTTTTCGCCATAATGAATCAGCCTCGCTACGTGCATAGCGGAACGGAGAAACCCCTTTCCCAGTTCTTCCGGTGGCGTAACCATTTGCATCTAATAAATCGATAAAAGGAACATATTCGTTTAACCACGAAGAAGCATGTTGACCCGATTGTTCGTTTTGCCAATGATAACGACCCGTTACAATTGTGCTTCGAGATGGTGCACAACCCGGCGATCCAGCAATACAATTGGTAAAATAAATACCTTCGGCTGCTACCCTATCAAAAGCAGGTGTATTTATAAACTTGCACCCAGCAAAACTGGTGTGTGCAAAAGATTGATCGTCCGAAATAGCAAATAAAATATTTGGTCGTTTTGTGGGCTCTTGTTTTTGCTCGCATGAGAAAAGAATAAAAATAAAACAAACTATAAGTAGAAATTTTGAGAATATAAGATTCATGGTAATTGTTTAAGTTTTCCCAAAAATAAGAATTCTATCAAAAAGAAAGGGACTTCAAAGTGAAATCCCTTAGAAAAACAATTCTATCTAAAATCTATTTAAAAACCTCCTCTTCTTTTTGATAACCTTCTGAAATAACAGTGAGTTTCAAATTCTCGCGGTTAACAATCATTCCAGTATGAAAAAAAGTAGGAACTAACATTTCACCATTACTAACTGTTTTGTATGTTTTTTCACATTCAACACAATTTGCCATTTTCATTGCCATATCGGCAGCAGTTGCAGCCAACTTCTCGTAAGGTTTATAAACTGTACAAGTTTGGGTTTCTGCAATAATTTCATGTAAGTTGCGCAAATCGGCATCCATTCCAGCAACCAATACCTGCCTTTCTTTGCCAACTTCTCGAAGTGCTCTAATTACTCCCATTGCAATGGCGTCATTCCCGGCAATTATTGCATCAATATGTCCGTTTCCAGTTAACATTTTTTTTGCATGCTCATAGCCTTCCTCTTCTGCCCAGTTTTCAGTAAACACGTTATAAACAATCTTTATATCACCTTTTTCAACTAAAGGTTGTAGCACATTCCGTTGCCCCAGATATAGCGACTGACTATTATTGTCGCTTAATGCTCCGCCAATTAAAGCATAGTTTCCGGTGGGTTTTATGGTGGTAAGATAATTTGCCTGTAAAGCACCTATTTCAACATTATCGGTAGAAATATAGAAATCAAGCTTACAGTTTTTTATCAGGCGATCGTAAGAAATAACTTTTATGTTTTTGGCATGGGCTTCTTTTACAATTTCAGCTGCAGCAAACTGGTCAACAGGTACTACAACTAATACATCAATACCGTTGGCGAGCAGTTCTTTTGCCTGTGCCAACTGCTTGCTGGCATCATTTTTGGCATCCATAACTTTTACGATCCCTCCTAGTTCCTGAACATTTTCTACGAAATAGTTCCGGTCATTTTCCCACCTTTCTTTATCAAATGCATGAATTAAAAATCCGACCTCCAAAGATTCATCCTTTTGTTCGCATCCACCCACTAATAAACCCGCAAGAAAAACCAAAACGAGCAATTTTATCTGATTATTCATATTATTGAATTTAATTATATTTCTATTTCAATTTACGAATTATCTATAAATATGTTAACTATGACTTTCCTTTTAATGCATTGTTTTATAACACATTAAATAATGAAACCTTTTTCATAGGCTTTTAAAACTTTTGAATTTCCTCGTATAATTTTTGAATAGGCAATCCCATTACATTATAAAATGAGCCCTCAATGTGCGTAATTCCAATTGCTCCAATCCATTCCTGAATTCCGTAGGCACCAGCTTTATCGTATGGTTTAAACTCAGAAATGTAATAGTCGATTTCGTCTGATGTGAGTTGTTTAAAACGAACATTAGTTATGGAATAGAATGAGTGAGATTTGTTGTTCGAAGTAAGGCAAACTCCAGTTATTACCTGATGTTCTCCATCGCTTAAATCCTTAAGAATTTTGGTGGCTTCTGTTCTATCTTTAGGTTTACCTAAAATTTGTTCGCCCAAACATACCACAGTATCAGCCGTTATCACCAAATCATTATCCAAGAGTCCACTCAAAAAGGGTGTTGCTTTTAGCTCAGCTAAATAAACGGGGACTTGTTCTCTACTCAAATTTCCAGGATAGATTTCATCAACCTCTTTTGTTTGAACAGTAAATTTAAGGCCTAAATCATGCAACAGTTGTTGCCGACGCGGCGACTTCGATGCTAGAATTATGTTAAAACCGGGAAACCACTTCATATTAAAATGCTCTTGAGTTTAACATATCCTGAGTAAACCACTTATCCTGCGATTTCAAAACCTGTTCGATTACATCTCTCACACAACCTTTGCCACCCTTTTTATCCGAAATATATTTTGAGATTTCCTTGATGTCATTTACAGCATCCTTAGGGCAGGTTGGTACTCCAACTGCTTTCATAATTCGATAATCCACTAAATCGTCACCCATGAAAAGTACATTTTCAGGCTTATGACTTGTTTTCTCCAGGAAATCAATCATGCAAGCTACTTTGTCGTGTGCTTTGTCGTAATAATGTACAACACCAAGTTTCTCGTAGCGCAAACGTACTCGTTCAATAAAACCTCCAGTTATTATGGCTACCGGATAACCTGCTTTTATTGCACTTCTAATTGCAAAACCATCTTTCACATTAGCGGTACGAACCGGGTCACCCTCTTCATTTAACGGAGAGGTGTCTTTTGACAAAACTCCATCTACATCGAATATAAAGGCCTTTACGTCTTTTAGTTCTTCTTTAAAAAATGGCATTATTTCTTTTTTTCTTGGTGTAGCTCAAAAATACTTTTTGAAATTGAATTGTACAATTTATGATGACTAGGAAATTCTTTTAACTGTTCTAAGTGGTCATTTATAATGTTCTCATCAAAACGAACTGCCGGACCAGTTTGAGCTTCCTGGGGGTGCATTTCATGAATTTTACTTGCCGTCTCGTCAATTAAAGGTTGTAACACTTCAAACGGAATATCCTTCATTTCAAGAAACTCTGCAGCCAGAGTGTACATATGATTTACAAAATTACATGCCCAAACTGCCGATATATGCAGTGCTTTTCTTTTTTCTGAATTAAGAAGCGAAACATTTTCTGAAATCATCCTTCCCATTTCGAGAAGAACAGTTTGATTCTCATCCGAATTGGCTTCTACAAAAACAGGTATTCTTTTAAAGTTAACTTCTCTGGTTTTAGAGAAAGTTTGAAGCGGATATAAAACACCCGTGTTTTTAGAGTACGTACTTAGCACCGAAATTGGCAAACTCCCCGAACAATGCACTAGCAATTTGTTTTGAAAATTCATTTCGGAGAGAACTTCATTTACAACTGAATCTTTCAAGGCCACAAAATAGATATCCGCTTTTGCATTTAAGTCTTTTGCTGCGATAGTAGATTGAGATTCGACCCGGCCTGCAAGAGTTTTGGCCGATTTTACGGTTCTACTATAAACCTGAAGAATCGGATACCCTTGTTTGTGTAATTCAAGGGCGAGGTGAGTGGACAGGTTTCCTGCTCCAATAAAAACAACTGTTTGTTTCATCAAATTATAATTTCAATAACAAATTAACAAAAAAACGAGCAAAACACTACATTTACAAAAAGAACTGAAGAATGAAAAATGTTTGTTTTTTTAACTCTACCATGTTTTGGGGCGGTGGAGAAAAGGCGCACCTCGAATATGCTGAAAATTTCAAATCGGCAGGTTACTGCGTCTTCGTAGTTTGTTCAACTGGGTCTGATCTTGAAGTAAAAGTAAAAGAAAAAGGGTTAAATTATTTTAGCTTAAAAATTGGTAATCTCTCTTTCCTAAATCTAAACAAGAAAAATATTTTGGTCGAATTCTTTCTAAGAGAAAAGATTGATACTGTTTTTCTAAATACCTCGAACGATATTAAAATTGGTGGTCCCGCAGCAAAAAAGGCAGGAGTTAGAAATATTGTATACATGAGAGGATTGGCGGTTCCTGTAAAAAAGAGCCCGCTCAACAAATATTTATTTACCAAAGTATTAACGCATATTGTTCCTAACTCATTCGACACACGAAAAGCTTTTCTGACTAAATTACGACCACGTTTAAACGAAAATAATGTACCTGTTATTTACCGTGGAATTAATTTTAAGGAGTGGGATAGTCGCCCAGTTAAAAAGCGTAGTTTTAAAAATGGTAATGAAATAATTTTAGGTAATGTAGGACGACTGGAGAAACAGAAAGGACAAAAGTATCTTATTGACTTGGCTAAGATTTTAAATGACAAAGGACTTAACTTTAAAATTATTATTGCAGGTAGTGGTCCACTTGAAGCTGAGTTAAAATCACTGATAAGTAAGCACAAATTAGATGAGAAAATACAACTTATTGGATTTCAATCGGATGTAAAAAGCTTTTTAAATAGTATCGATATTTTTGTTTTCCCATCGTTGTGGGAAGGTTTTGGTAATGCAATGGTGGAAGGAATGGCTGAAAAAGTTGTGCCGGTTGCATTTAAGCTAACCAGTAATCCTGAGATAATTATCGATGGTAAGAATGGTTTTTTGGTTGAATATCCAAATCTTTCATTATTTGCAGAAAAGGTACTATATCTAGCCGAGAACCCGCAAGAGCGTTTAAAAATGGGGAAATTGGCTCGAGAAACAGTAATCGGAAATTTCGATTTGAAAAAGATAATTGGCGATTGGGAAGAATTACTAAGTTGAAACTTTTGGAATTAAAAACCAGCAATAAAAAAACATAAAAAAATGTGAGCCGGTATGGGTTTCGAAATTTGCATCACCTAAATTTCCAATAAACATTATAAGCAAAAATAGCAAAAACAAATAGTCCCGATATGTTTGTGTTTTTATCACCGGGTATAACAAGGCAAACAAAATTACTATCAAACCTATTAATCCAAATTTCACCATATAATTAAGATACTGGTTATGCACATTCCCATAACGCGCCTCAGCCATTTGAACTTTATTTTTTATATAAACATTACGGTAAGCCTGTTTCCAATTTCCGGTTCCCAC
>JAUVDE010000413.1 GCA_030595485.1 Draconibacterium sp. | reverse complement strand
CCGTTGTTTACGTAGAATCCTCCGTTGGCAACATACCAACTGTCGGGGATAATTTGGAATCCAAGCAATGAACCTGAGCCAAATAACTCGCGAAGGGCACCAACTACAATAAGTATCCAACCATAACCTGCTGCGTTCCCAATTCCGTCGAGGAAAGATTGCCAAGGGCGGTTACCCAAAGCGAAAGCCTCTAAACGACCCATGATAATACAGTTGGTAATAATTAAACCTACAAATACCGAAAGCTGTTTACTTACGTCGTAAACATAAGCTTTTAGAACCTGATCAACCAAAATTACCAGTGCGGCAATTATCACAAGCTGAACGATAATTCTAATTCGGTTTGGAATAGTATTTCGTAAAAGTGATACAATTACGTTTGCAAATGCCAAAACAACAGCTACCGAAATCGCCATTACAATGGATGGCTTTAACTGAGCAGTAACAGCTAGTGCTGAGCAAATTCCCAAAACCTGAACGGTAATTGGGTTACTGTCGTTCATTGGATCCGACAGTAATTTTAAATTTTTCTTTGAAAATAATGGTTCGCTCATCTCTATTATTTTTTCTTATTTAAGAATTCTTCATAACTAGCAAAGTCGTCTTTCAACATATCCTCAAGACCTTTACTTGTAATTGTACCACCTGAGATACCGTCAACTTTATGCTCTTCAGGAGCAACTTGTCCAACTTTGGCAATCAAAATCGAAACCAGCTTACCCGATGCATCAAAGATTTTCTTTCCTTTAAAAGGAGCTTCAAAAGCTGTTGTTGATATTTCAGCACCCAGTCCCGGTGTTTCACCTTCGTGGTCGAAGTTGGCACCGTAAATGGTATTCATATCATCGCTTAACGAAACATAGCCCCAAACTGGTCCCCAAAGACCGGACCCAAATAATGGAAGTACATATTTCATTCCTTCGTCGGTTTTTACTTCAAAAACCGGAAGAAGCATATCAGCTGCATCTTTAGCACGTTCCTTTTTCAGGTTGGTGTTAAATGCATCGCCATCAACTTGTTCGCCTTTTACTGTTACCACATATTCGTTAACAATTTTTTCGGCGTAAATAGCTTCCGCGGTTTCGGCAGTACTTTCAATATTTACCGAAGCCAGAATATTTTGTTTTTTCTCAATCTCTACGTTCTTTTTCTGCATTGGCTTAAGCGCCATTGAAACCGAAGCAAGAACCGCCGCAACTATAATTACCATTATGGCTGCGTATAAAAATGTGTATGTGTTACTATTTCTATCCATGATTCTTTTTTTTATGCGGAGATTTTAGCTCGTTTAGCTCGTTTTTTAATATGACCAGCAACAACGTAGTGGTCGATAAGTGGAGCAAATGTGTTCATTAGCAGAACTGCCAACATCATACCTTCTGGGAAAGCTGGGTTGATAACACGAATTAGAACGGCAAGAATACCAATCAAAAATCCGTAAATCCATTTTCCTTTTTCGGTTTGCGCTGCAGATACAGGGTCGGTTGCCATAAAAATAGCACCAAACATAAATCCACCTAAAATAAGGTGATGCCAGAAAGGCATTCCGAAATAAACCTGGTTAGCTGCTGATAAGGCATCGCTTCCTGAGGCTGCGTTTAGGATAAGTCCCATAACTGCACCACCGGCAAGTGTTGAAAGCATAATTTTCCAACTTCCAATTCCGGTTACAATTAAAATAACTGCACCTATTAATATTGCAAAAGCTGAAGTCTCACCAATCGAGCCTGGAATAAATCCGAAGAAGGCATCGAAAGCGCTGTAGTCTAAACTACCTGCTGCTGCAGTTGCCATTGGAGTAGCTCCGGAGAAACCGTCGACTACTTTGTCACCACTACTTAATGCTACCCAAACCGAGTCGCCCGACATTTGTGCCGGATAAGCAAAGAACAAGAATGCACGTGCTACAAGCGCCGGATTCCAAATGTTCATTCCAGTTCCACCAAACACCTCTTTACCTAAAATAACTGCAAATGCGGTAGCAAGCGCAACCATCCAAAGGGGAGTTTCAATTGGCATTACCATAGGAATTAAAATACCCGATACCAGAAATCCTTCATGAATTCCGTGACCTCGTTTTTGTGCAAACACAAATTCAATTCCTAATCCAACAATGTACGAAACTGCAATTACCGGAAGTACTTTAATTAATCCGTAAAGGAATATTTCCAAAAATCCGGTTGAGGCAGCGTCTCCAATTGCTTTAAAATGTTGAAGACCCACGTTGTACATTCCAAATAATAAGGCAGGTACAAGTGCAAGTACTACAACTGACATGGTACGCTTCAAATCGGTGAAATCGTGAACGTGAGTTCCCGATTTTGAAGTATCTTTTGATACATATAAAAAGGTAAAGAATCCTTCGTGAACAGAGCCGAGCCAATTATATTTAGCTCCTTTCTGAACGAGAGGTTCAGTCCTTTCAAAAAAGTTTTTAATGAATTTCATTCTATAACTGATTTATAATTTCAGTAAAATTTATCCTAATTCTTTAATCATTACGGAAATACCTTCGCGCAAAATTTTCTGAACTTCAATTTTCGAAGTACAGGCATATTCGCAAAGTGCCAAATCCTCTTCAACAACTTCGTAAATACCCAGCTGCTCCATTTTATCAATATCGTTTACCAAAATTGCTTTTAGTAATTGAACCGGTAAAAGATCCATTGGAACTAACTTCTCGTATTGTCCGGAAATTACAAAGGCCCGCTCTCCACCATGTAGATTAGCGTTTAAAGTGTATTCTTTTTTAGGAAACAATTTTCCGAAGAAAGTTTTGGAGGCACTGAATTTTCCAAATCCTGGATCAGCCCAGCCAAATAACTCAAATTCGTCACCTTCAGGAATAACAGTTACTTGAGAATCGTAGTATCCCAAATAACACTGTGTTTTTACTTTGGTGCCGGTAAGAACGTTTCCACTGATAATACGTTGTTTGTAATCAGCATCCACTAATTTACCTTGGGTTACAGTTGCAACTGGCGCACCTAAAACTGTTTGCACGTATTTCGGAGCTTTCACTTCGGAACCTGTTACTGCAAATGTTTTAGTGAAATCTACTTTTCCGGTGTCGAACAAACGACCAATAAAAAGTACATCCTGAACATTGATTGTCCAAACGATATCACCTTTGTTGATTGGATTGGTGTTAGCAATCTGGATTCCAACGTTTCCTGCTGGGTGAGGACCTTCGAAAGAAGTAACCTCAACATTTTTAATACCTGTAAAAGCAGAACCGGCATTTACGCCAAGGTTTACTTTTCCTTCGGTTAATTTCGCCAAG
>JAUVDE010000421.1 GCA_030595485.1 Draconibacterium sp. | reverse complement strand
TCCACATCAACAATTGTTATTCTCTGGTCATTATTGGTTTGAATTAAATCGGAGACATTACATTTTAGAATTTTTGATGCGGTTTGAACTCCCGAATAACTGGCTCCGGAAATTCCATGCGCCATTACACTTGCCCCACATAAAAACAGATTCTTAATTTCAGTTTCGGGAGTATATGCCAACAAACCTACCTGGCGTATATTTTTTTCGGTACCATATACATTTCCCTCGCTCGAATTCACATAAAACTCGTTGCTTAAGGGTGTTCCCAGTTCTTGCATAACAATATGCTCTCCAATACCCGGAACTATTTTTTCAAGGCTGGTAATAAACTTAGCGATTATCTTCTCTTTCAGCTCAAGGTATTCGGCACTGTCGCGTTTGTGCTCGAACTCCTTAAAACGGTCATAATCGGTAAAGGCAATCACCTCAAGAGTGTGATGCTTGCCATCGAAATGAGCAGGGTCTTTCAGCGTTGTGCAGCTTACAAAAAGCGAAGGAAAACCAGCATCCGAATTAAAATCCTCCTGCAGAAGTTTGTCAAAAAGACGATCCTCATCTTCGTCTTTCCCATTCATTACCCAAATATTACCGTTATCTAATCCGGCCTTAACAACATCCAGATCAACCGCTAAAAACAGGATTAGCGAAGATGTAGAATAGCTGGTTTTTTGCACTTTTTGGAGCAACTTACGGCTAATGTTTTCAGCACCTACCATATCCAGAAAGGTTTTACCGGGGTCGGCATTCGAAACTACTCTTGTGGCTTTTAGCTGCTCCCCATTTTCAAGCTCAACACCAATGGTAGTGCGCTTTTTATTTCCATCCAGTAAAATTCGTTTTACACTTTGCCCGGTAATTATTTCGCCCCCATGCTTTTTTATGCCGCGTAAGGTTGCCCGCACAATCGCACCGGCTCCTCCTTCGGGATAATAGCCACCTTTAAAATAATGATCCATCACACCACAATGAATCAGAAAACTTGCTTTGCCCGGAGGTAGTCCATGATCGCCGTACTGAATATTCAACACCTTTTTCAGCACCGGATCTCTAATAAACTTGTCGATAACCGATTTTAAAGTACGGGTGCTGTATTGTATTAAATGCCTCACCTTCCAAAAGTTTGCAATCGTCGCCCACGTGCTGTTCATGTCCGAAAATACCTGAATCTCGCGACCAATGGTTTTAACCAGCTTCAGGTAGTTGGCAATCCCCTCTTTTTCCTCGGGAAAACGTTCCGACAGCGAAGTCTGCAGTTTATTTACATCGTCAGGAAAATCAAAACGTTCGCCATCGATAAGCGCATGCTCATAAGCATTGGGGTTCATGCGGTAAAACACCAGGTCGTTGGCAATACCCAAACCGGTATATAAATTGTACAAAGGAGCGCCTTTTGCTAACGCACCAATGTAATGTAAACCCGGCGAAAAACGGTAGCCCTTTAGTTTAAAACTCTGGCACCAGCCACCGGGCAGTTTATGCTGCTCAACAATTAATACTTTTTGTCCGGCACGTGCCAGGCACAATGCGGCTGAGAGTCCACCAACACCCGAACCAATAATTATCGTATCTAAATTTTGTTTAAAGCTATCGAGTCTGTTTTTCTGATTCATATTTTCCAGTTATTAGTTGGTTTAAGCCATTCGCCAAAAGCAGCTTTACAAAGCTATGGCTTCTAAGTATACAAACACTTGACATTAAGCAAGAAAAAGATAGATGCTCTAAAATAAATTGACTTGAATAACCCTAACCTGGATAAACCAGAAATTCCAAATTGCAAAAAACCAAAATTCAAATAATACCCAATTATTGAAATCCCAAATTTCAGACTACACTTACTTTGTTGCTAAGAGTTTGCGTTTTTGGTATTGGGTTTTGTGATTTATTTGAAATTTGATAATTGTTTTTTGTTTTTTTCTGCCAAAAAATACACGAATATTAGAAATAAGATACTAATTAATGGGGATGCGTGATTCTGGATTTCTGTGTTGAATATTTTATATCGAACTCAGGTTATTAATTATATTTGATAGAAATTAGAAGTGTAATAAGAAAAATCACAATATGGAGCTAGACAAAAATAAGGAACCTGAAAAGAAAAAGGAAACCAACCAGGAGAAAACAAAAAATTGGGTCGATAAAGCGGAAGAATTTATTGATGACGTTGCAGAGAAAATTCATAAAAGCGATACCTACAGGAAAGCAGACGAATCTGTTGAAAAAGCAACAAAAAGCATTTTCCGAAAAGCCGGAAACTTGTGGGGGAAATCAGAGCGTTACTTTAAAAACCAGAGTAATAAAAAGGATACAAAATAGGGATGACCGCGTAAGCCCCAAGCTGGTGAACGATTATGCCGCGTTCCTTTTAAAACTTAGTATGAATAATAACCACACCTTGCAACCTAAAATCGTGTTGCAGCGGGGGTATCATTTGCCCACTGTTTTTGATTAAGCGGAACCGTCAAGCCAAGGCACACAATTCTAAGGGATGCAGTTGCTTCAAAAGAAGCCCCCTTAAGCCTCTTGAAGTTCTCTCTTGGATTTGCGGTAGAGGTACGAATTAAAAATGTTCCTTTTGGCAAAACGTAATTGTTTATCCGAATTGTTCAATTTTGTAAATACACTTTTCTGCACACCAAAATATTCATAGCTAGAACCATCAAAAAAGGTAATCTCTAACAATTGTCCTTTATGCTTGTAGTCGGCAATTCCTGTTTCAGTGGACCTATTGTATTCCTCCAAATTCTTCGCCACTGTTTCAGGTGAAATACTTACCAAAAAATGATAGCCATCGATAATTTGGCGACTTTTAATTTCGGCTTCCACAGC
This sequence comes from Draconibacterium sp., assembly GCA_030595485.1. Lineage (GTDB taxonomy): Bacteria > Bacteroidota > Bacteroidia > Bacteroidales > Prolixibacteraceae > Draconibacterium. The sequence goes on along the minus strand of JAUVDE010000421.1, from coordinate 401 downwards.
CCGGTCGTCTCCTTCCAAAAATTTATCCGGATGCCATTCTTTTACCAAACTCCGATAAGTAGATTTAAGCTTCTTAAGATCTGTGTCTTGTTCAACATTAAATAACTTTTTATACCCATTAATACGCTTCATCGCTTTTACTTTCTGTTTTTTGTAAGAACATGCCAAATACGACATTATTCTTGTTGCCTTAAAATCGAGCCGCGAAAGTACATCTTATTTAGGATTATGAGCCAAATTACTTTCCGGTGTTAATTTATGGGGACTTCTAATAATTACTTCGCATCAAGATTGTCCGGGTTTTTCATAGACGATTAATATTTTCATAGAACTATCGGGATAATTCAAGAAAATATTAAGAAATATATGGGAAACCCTGACAACCCAAAGGGAACAAGGAT
>JAUVDE010000097.1 GCA_030595485.1 Draconibacterium sp. | reverse complement strand
ATAATTCGTAAGATTACAGGATCCATGTTAAAATAAGCTGATAACCCACCACATACCCCACCTAAAACGCGGTGTTCCGGGTCGCGATACAAACGTCGTTTACGTTTTGATTCAGATGCTATGGTTTCCTCTTCTTTGCCTTCTTCCTCAGCAAAATCTTCAGGAGTTCCCATTGTTTCTATCACTTCGTTTACCCAATCAACAGTAATTAACTTTTCTTCAAGGGTATTTTTCGAGCTGAAAATTTCGGCTATTCGTGCTTCGATATCGACAATTATCTCTTTGCCTTCTTCGTCGGTACCAAAATGATTTTTAAGATTTATCAAGTACCTCTGTAGTACCTCGTAGGCATCTTCTTCAATATGAAATACGGTGCCGCTTATATTTATTGTAAATGTCTTTTTCATCGTTATTTGTTTAAAATTTGCCAGGCTTTAAACTAAGCCTTGTTTGTTCTAATTTTTTCTACTGCATTTAACAATTCACTCCACGAACCTTCAAGTTCTATCAAGAAACCTCTACCTACGTCTGTTAATTCGTAATACTTCCGTGGTGGTCCCTGGGTCGACTCTTCCCAACGGTATGCCAATAATCCGGCATTTTTTAATCGGGTAAGCAGGGGATAAAGTGTTCCTTCAACCACAATCATCTTGGCTTCTTTTAACGAGGCAATAATATCGCTTGCGTAAAGCGGCTTGCCATCAAGAACAAGAAGAATGCAATATTCCAAAACCCCTTTCCTCATTTGCGCTTTTGTATTCTCTATTTTCATCTTACGTCCCTCTCTATTATATTCATAGCTGTTTCTCTTTCTTCAATCTTGTTTTTAACTTCAATAATCCTAGATGTTCCAAACCTTATCTGCAGTCATCCATTCCTCAAGCTCCAACGAAGCGTCTACTGCATTTTCCAACTGAAACAAGTCTTCATCTAACATCCACTCTTCTACATTCAATTCTGCATCCAGAGCTTCTGTATAATTAAATGTACTTACATCAAATTTTGAATAATCCGTCATCCAGGCTTCTAAACTCATCTCTGGTTCAATTTCAAAATACATGGCTTCGAGGCTTTCTGTCGGAGCAGTAATAAGTTTTGTTTCGCTCGGTGTTTCAACCATTGCCATTGCAATATCGTTAAAACTGCTATTTTCAATTAATCGTTTCCAAAAATCTTGTGCGCTCACCGTAAAGCTTATTAATACAAAACTTACTACTACTGCTGCCGACCTCAAAATTGCTTTCTTAACATTGTTTTTTGTTTTCATGGCTTTTGTTTTTCTGTTTTCGCTTTCTTGAACTTTGTTTTGTTTTCTATTTTCGATTTTTTCAGAAGTTATCTCTTCTTGTTTTCTGTTTGCTTTGTCTTTAAGACGCTGTTTTTTTGCTTTCGTTACAAACTGTAAAGAACTTTTCTTAAAACTGTACTTTCTTTTACACTGTTGTTTGTATTGCAAATATATGTATATTTTATAGTACCCTGCAACACATAGTACCATTTAAATTAAATATATTCGCTTAATAAGAGCTAATAAGCCAGCATTTACGGTATATCCGGCATATCAAAAAAAAGCAAAATAATTTTTCAAATTCTTGATGAAAATAATTTTATTTAACAATATATTAAGTAAAGGCTCAATAAATTCCTCCCGGACTGTTGAAAACCTGTTAGTAACTATGTTAAATTATTTAACAAATAGTGATTAATACGTTTGTTTTTAGATAAGGATATTATGAATTTTGCTCACTTAAAATGTTAAAGTAGATCTTACAATAAGTCAACATCTACTTAATTAAAAACCAGAAAAAGAAAAGTTTCCTTTGCCGACAATGCGTAGAGATAAATACTATGCCGGGAAAGCAAACTGTAAAATGCTATAGTCATATGAATATCAGCCATTTTGAGAACACTAACCACTTCTACAAGTATTTTTTTAAGCTATACAATATAAGTTGTATTCTATCTTACCATAATTCAATTCAGAAATTTATTTAGAATTCTATAATTATTATAATCCAAATTAAAAGTTTTATGAAAAAAGCACTTTTTTCGATTGTATTACTGGCTATTTTTAGCCTGTTTTCTCTCGCAACTATCGCCCAAGGAACTATTAAGGGTGTAGTTGTTGATGCAGAAACCAATGAAGCCCTGATTGGAGCTAGCGTAGTACTTGAAGGGACTACAACGGGTACTGTTACTGATGTTAATGGAGCATTTGCGCTTTCAGTTAAAACAGGCGACCAAAAAATTCAGATTTCGTACATTGGCTACACTACCCAATTACTTAACGTAAAAGTATCTGGCCAAACAACTGACTTGGGCGAGATTGCTTTAAGCCCTGATGCAGTTGGCATTAACGAGGTAATGGTACTGGCATCAGTAGCTGTTGCACGTAAAACACCTGTTGCCGTTTCGTCTATCGATCCACAGCAAATTGCCGAAAAGTTGGGTACTCAGGAATATCCTGAAATTTTAAAATCGACTCCTGGTGTATATGCTACACGCCAAGGAGGTGGTTTTGGTGATTCACGTATTAACATTCGCGGGTTTAACCAGCGAAACGTTGCAGTAATGATCAATGGTGTTCCAATGAACGACATGGAAAATGGCTGGGTATACTGGAGTAACTGGGCTGGTCTTTCGGAAGTAACCCGTTCAATGCAAGTTCAGCGTGGTTTAGGTGCTTCTAAACTTTCAACCGGTTCGGTTGGTGGTACCATGAACATCATTACAAAAACTACCGATGCTGAAAAAGGCGGAAGCATTTACACAGGTATTGGTAACGACGGATACAAAAAAGCCTCTTTTGCGCTTTCAACCGGATTATCGGAAAATGGCTGGGCTATCTCTTTAACAGGCGCTCATACTACCGGTAACGGTTGGGTTGATGGAACTCAATTTGATGGTTGGTCGTATTTTGCCAGTGTTTCAAAACGATGGACAAATCAAATGTTAACCTTTACAGCATTTGGTGCTCCTCAGGTGCACGGACAACGCTCAAGTACACAATCTATTGAAAGTGTACAGCAACCAGAGCATGGTTTAAGATACAATCCTGAATGGGGTTACAAAGATGGTCAGTTGTATAACCTAAGAGAAAACTTCTACCACAAACCACAAATGTCGTTAAACCATTATTTAACCATTAGCGACAGAGCAACTTTAGGAACATCGGCATACTATTCGTTTGGTACAGGTGGTGGAACCGGAGGTTTTGGTGAAAACCAAAATGCTTTTTATACTTATAAAAAAGAGGGACAAATTGATTTCGACCGCATTGTTAACGAAAACATTGCTGCAGGCAACGCAGGCTCGCAGGCTATTCTTCGTAACTCAAGAAACGATCACAACTGGATGGGTGTTATTTCAAACCTTCAGTATGACTTAGGTGAAAACTTCGATTTAAGTGCGGGTATCGATTTAAGACAATATACAGGAAAACACTACCGCGAAGTGGAAGACTTAATGGGTGGTGACTTTGTTTATGACGATGCAGACGAGAATAATCCGGATAAAATTGCTCGTAAAGGCGATAAAATTGGATATTGGAACGACGGCATTGTTTCGTGGCAAGGTGTTTTTGGTCAGTTAGAATATTCTAAAAACGACCTTTCAGCTTTCTTTGCTGCATCTTTCAACAATCAGCGTACAAAACGTAAAGATTACTTTAGCTACTTAGATAGCGATCCTAACCAAGAATCGGACTGGGTAAGCCACCAGGGATTTGTAGTAAAAGGTGGTGCTAACTACAACATTAACGAAAACCACAATGTATTTGCAAACGTTGGTTATTTCGAAAAAGCACCCGTTTTTGATGCCATCTTTATTAACTATGTAAACGACATTAACACAGGTGCTAAAAACGAAAGAACAATGTCGTTCGAATTAGGTTATGGTTTCCGTACCCACAATTTCCAGGCAAATGTTAATGCTTATTATACCAATTGGAAAGATAAATATTTCAGTAAGAGAATGTTTGATCCTGCTGGAGACCAATTCCAAGCAAACATTGAAGGCGTAAATGCATTGCATACCGGCTTAGAAGCTGACTTTAAATGGAAACCACTTGAGAAGCTGACTTTAACAGGTATGGCTTCGTTGGGTGACTGGATTTGGCAAAACGACCTTGTTGACGTACCAATTTACGACGACAATCAAGAGCTTGTAGATGTTGTAAACCTATATATTAAAGACATCAAAGTAGGTGATGCAGCTCAAACAACCTTTGCTTTAGGTTTTAGCTACGAATTATTTGATGGATTTAAAGTAGGTGCCGACTGGAACTACTACGATAATTTATATGCTGAATTCGATCCAACAAGTCGTGGAGATGAAGATAAAAAAGGTATTCAACCTTGGAAAGTTCCTGCTTATGGTTTAGTTGATGCAAACATTAACTACCGCTTTAAGCTTGGTGAATTCGATGCAATTATTTTCGGAAACATTATTAATGCTTTCGATTCTGAATTCATTTCTGATGCTGATGACGGTAGAAACAATGACTGGCAAACAGCCAAAGTCTATTACGGAATTGGTAGAAACTGGTCGACTGGTTTAAAAATTAAATTCTAAAATTAAGGAACAATGAAAAAGATATTATTTCTACTTATAGCGGCGCTGGCCATTGTATTTACAAGCTGCGATCCAATGGAGGAAATCAATAATGATATTGATAAAGATTTGGCAGCTGCAGATAAAGATGCACTATTTTTAAAAGATCTTGAAATAGCTCCTGAAGCATATACGCTTACCGACGAAGATTATGAATTATCGAGTGACGAAGGTGTTGCGAAGTACAAAAACTTTTCGGCATACGCTTTACCTAAAGACCATCTTCCTGAAATTCTGAACCAGAAATTCTCAGGTGAAGATGCACAAGCAATGATGGTAACCTATAATTTCTATTCGAAACCGGCTGTTGACAAGGACAATGCCTACGTAATTAGTGACGACGAATATGATGACATGGGGGCGAGTTATGGGAGCTTCGACAACGAAGATGAAGCCGAAGCATTAATCGGCAAACTTTTAGACAGAAAAGTGTATGCCGAAGAAGCAGGTGCTGAAATGACTGTTGAGTACATTTTGTACACAAAAAATGAAGACCGCTTTATTCAGGTAAATGCTGATAGCACAAGTGAAGAAGTTGGCTACACTTCGGATGCCGTTGTAGTTACTGATGACATTTACGAAGCTACTGGCAATACATATTACAGCTTTACTTACATTTCTGATGCACTGGAAGACCTGGCAAAATACGCTGTTGATTCAGCAGTTGCTCTGCCAATTACATATTCTGCTTTAGTTTACAAAAACTACATCCCGACATATGTTGTTTACATGCACAACGGGACAAACTGGTTAGTTAAACAAAGTTTAATGCCGACAAGCGAACCATTAAATTATGCATTAGATGCCAAAGACATTTCACAAAGTTATTGGTGGGCAGATCCTGCTATCAAAATAGCCTTAACTTCTGAGGATTATGCTTCAAACGAATTCACTGCTAAATACGGCAATTTCGACTTGCGTAGTGGTAATACTCCAGGTACTGATGAAGATATGTTAATCGACATGCTTGGTGAAATGCTTGACCTTAACCATAATGCAGTTGAAAACCAGCAATACCTAGTTTCGTACGCTTATTACGATGGTAGTAATGGTGTTGGAACAATGCGTATTATTAAAGAAGGTGGAGACTGGAAAGAATATTCTGAATAAACTATTTGTTAGCTAAATATAAAGAAAGCCGCCTTGTGCGGCTTTTTTTATATCATTACCCAAACAATTAAGACAAACTACTGTTTTTTAAACAGGAATTCTTATTTTTGCGCCCGATTTATTCGGGACAAATTCAGGATGAGGGACATGGAACAGCAGCAAATAAACCAGATGTTGGAGGAAAAGGGTTACATCGAAGAAACGATTAATCCGAGCATTAAGCTAGTTGAAGAAATCAACCGCTTAAAAAAGGAGAAGAATGCAGTTATTCTTAGCCACTTCTATGTAGAAGGCGAATTGCAGGATATTGCCGATTATGTGGGTGACAGCCTTGGATTAGCACAGGCAGCTGCAACTACCGATGCTGAATTGATTGTTTTTGTTGGCGTACACTTTATGGCCGAAACCGCAAAAATTATCAACCCAAACAAAAAAGTAATTCTCCCTGATTTAAAAGCAGGATGCTCTTTGGCAGAATCGGCTCCGGCTGATAAGTTTACCGAGTTTAAAGCCAAATTTCCAAAGCACAAAGTTGTTACTTATATAAATGCTACGGCTGCACTAAAAACAATGTCCGACATTGTTTGTACTTCTGCAAATGCCAAACAAATTGTCGACAGTTTCCCTAAAGACGAAAAACTGATATTTGGTCCCGATAAAAATCTGGGTAATTATATTAATAGTATAACAGGCCGCGAAATGATTTTGTGGGATGGTGCTTGTATAGTACACGAACAATATTCAGTTGAAAAAATTGCCAATCTGATAGATGAACATCCCGATGCTGAATTTATTGCACATCCGGAATGTGAAAAGCCGGTACTTCTTTTGGCAAATCATATTGGTTCAACAACATCCTTGCTAAATTATGTGCAAAAAAGCGATGCAAAGAAATTTATTGTAGCTACAGAAAGTGGTATTCTTCACCAAATGAATAAGGTTTGCCCTGATAAGATTTTTATTCCGGCACCATCAATTGACTCAACCTGTGGTTGTAACGATTGCGAATTCATGAAACTTAACAGTTTAAAGAAGCTATACATTTGCTTAAAACACGAATTACCGGAAGTTATGCTTCCCGCCGATGTAATCGAAAAAGCAAGAATTCCGATTCAGCGCATGTTGGATCTATCGAAGTAATAAACTTAATCGTAGAAAAAACCCTTTACCCTTCCCGTTTGCTTCAGTGTTCGGTATTCCCAGGGTTGCATATGCTGGTAGGCTCTAAAAAACTGCGAAAAACTACTTTGCGAGAACCCTATTAATTTTCCGATAGCTTTAAAATTGAAGTTGGTGTGTTCCACCAAATCACAAGCCACCAACCGAAGGTACTCGTTTATCCAGGCATGAGCGCTCATTCCGGTCATGCAACGTATGGCACCATCAAAATGCCGCGAATTTGCACCAAACATTCTGGCATAGTCTGCTGCTTGCCTCTTCCCGTGTTTACGCACCAAATTGGCTAACATATCGATGTAGCTATTTCCGCTGGGTTTGTTTTCGCAAATCAACTCCGATAGCTTTCCAATCGCCTCAGAAGGCTTATCGACCAAGCCATTATAGAGTTCCTTGGGCGTAATTGGTGTAAATGTGTGTGTGGTCATGGCAATGTTTTTCTTAAAAATAGCAATAAGCTCCCAAAGTGCATCATTTACACTGCTATACTTTATGAGAATGGTGGGTTTCCTAAAACATTAGAATGTAATCTTTATGAATTTGTGAACTTTCCTAAAGTATCAAGACTTACATTCGGGAAAAATCATTCGGGGCAAGACATAATCACATCTATTCTTTATAAAAAAGAACAGTTCCCTAAAGTATCATGACCAATATTTTAGGAAAGTGAGCATTTTTATAAAATACAACTCTATTGGTAGGGTGCTCAAACTTTCCGGCACCTATTGTATTACCGACGCAATCGAATCCGTAGCTATCACGTTTTCGACCAATAAATTTTGCTGCGATATTTCAATGGCTCGCAACAGTGTTTTATCCACCTGCTTAATAATCGGATAAAAACCTTCTTCTCCAATAATGTTACGGGCAATATAAGCTTTCAACTGTGTACTAATTATTTGTTTCGAAGTTTTTAATCCTTCCCTGTCGCGCTTAATTCCTTTTTCTTCGGCATAAGCAACAAATTCGTTAATTACTTTATGCTTATCAAGGTACGTTTCAAATTCGGCAGCTGTAACTAGCTTGGAAAGATCATCACGATGTGAATCGGCATAAGCATAAGCAAACGAATAAACTAAACCCTTTCTGTAAATACTCGTGAAATAATCTGAATTTCCGGTAGTATCAACCGGCACAAAAAAGTCGGGCATTATACCACCACCGCCATATACAACGCGCCCGCCTTTTGTTTCATATCGCAATGAATCGACAAAGTGAATACTATCGGCCACCAATTGTTCCATGTTATGAAAACGCTCGTAAATGTTTTCGTAGTATTCTTCATTTCCACCTTCGTACGAACTCTGAATACAACGTCCGCTGGGTGTATAAAAACGTGCTACGGTTAAACGTAAAGCTGAACCATCCATCATTGGAATTTGCTCTTGCACCAAACCTTTTCCAAACGAACGACGCCCAATAACAATTCCACGATCGTTATCTTGCATTGCTCCGGCAAAAATTTCACTTGCCGATGCCGAGAATTCATCAATCATTATATAAACCTCAATATCGGTAAACGAAGTTTTTCCCGATGCATTATAGGTTTTACGCGGCTGATTAATTCCTTCAGTATATAAAATAGGATCGCCTTTTTCTATAAATTCGTCAACCATACGAAGTACGCCAACTAAAGATCCACCCGGATTACCTCTTAAATCAACAATTACTTTTTCAGCACCTAAACCTTCCAGTTTGTGCATACCCTCCATAAATTCGTCGTAAGTAGTATTGGCAAAACGGCTTATTTTCACAAACCCGGTTTCATCGTCAATCATATACGAAACATCAACACTATAAATAGGAATGTCGCCACGTGTAATTTCAAATTCAAGCTCACCTCCGTAGTCTTTTCGTACAATTCCAACTCTAACTTTCGAGTTTTTCTCGCCTTTCAGCAGGCTTAAAATTGTATTATTCTTTACATCAACACCGGCAATAACCGAATCGTTTACACTTACAATACAGTCGCCCGCCAAAAGGCCAATCTTGCTCGATGGACCACCCGGAATTACTTCAATAATCCGAACCGTATCTTCCTGAATAGAAAACTGGACTCCAATTCCTGAAAAATTCCCACGCATTTCTTCCTGAACCTCTTTCATATCAGTGGCAGGAATATAACTTGTATGCGGATCCAGGTTTTTTAATATCTCTGGAATCATTTTTTCAATAATACTTCCGGTATTCACACTATCCACATAACCATTATCAATTAAACCTAATATGGTAGTAATTTTATTGGATTTATTCATCCCAAAACCACTAAATACCGGTTGGGTATTTCTATTCAACATGTTCCCGATTAAAATTCCAATCGCCACCGAAATAGCAATTAGCGTCGGAAGTATAATTATCGTTTTCTTATTCATACAAAAAAGTTGGAAGCTCGAAAAACCGAAGTCGGAACTCGATACTTCATTTTTAATTATTTTCTATTTCAATAAAACACTCATCGCGTTTTGTTGCCTACTAAATATCTACCTGTTTAATATCAATATCGGCTCGTTTTAGCAAGTTTATTCCATCCTCTAAACGATAGCTTTCGGTAAAAACCACACGTTTAATACCTGCCTGAATAATCAATTTAGAACATTCGAGACACGGAGATGAAGTTACATAAAGTGTTGCCCCATTGCTACTGTTTCCCGACTTGGCAACTTTGGTAATCGCATTGGCTTCGGCGTGTAAAACATACGGTTTTGTTTTGTTTTCTTCGTCTTCACACACATTCTCGAAACCTGATGGCGTACCGTTGTAACCATCAGAAATAATCAT
>JAUVDE010000080.1 GCA_030595485.1 Draconibacterium sp. | reverse complement strand
AAGATACTTTCATGCCTAAAGAAATGCAAATTGAAGCATTAGTAGAAGCAGGAAGAACGCGTTTACGCCCGGTATTGTTAACCGCAATTACCACAGTTCTTGGTTTACTTCCGCTGGCCATTGGATTAAACTTTAACTTCTTTACACTTTACTCGCGTTTCGATCCTGAAATTTCCATTGGTGGCGAAAGCGTTGCATTCTGGGGACCAATGTCGTGGACCGTTATTTTCGGATTAAGTTTCGCAACTGTACTTACTCTTATTATTTCACCGGTAATGTACATGCTTACAATCCGTATAAATTATACCATTAAGAAATGGACAGGCAACTTACCAAAAGAGAATGTAAGTATGTTAAATCAAGAAAGTACTTCGGTGCAATAAAGCTTAATTTATAACGAAATAATAGACGGGCAATCAGATTTGGTTGCCCTTTTTTATTTTATTCCCCGAATGGATTGAGTTGAAATATCCTGACCAATTTTATCGGAAGCCTTTTTAAATTGCGACGCAGTTATTGCCTTTACAAATACGCCTATCGACCCACCATTTTTATGAACCCCAAATTCAGCAATAATACTAAAAGTATCTTCCTCTTCCCTATATTCTTTAAAAACTGCTATAAAGTTTTCGCTTTTTATTTTTGAAATACCAGTAAATTTAATTGAGAAAAAGCCTTCTGTTCCCTGATAATAATAGGTTTTGGTTTTTGGGTTATAAGTGGCCTTTGTCATGCTTTCGTGCTTCGGTTTCTCTTTAATATACTTACCCTCTTGTTGCGGTAATAATATAGATAGATTATAACTACCCGCATCGAGATGACTAAAGCTAGCTTTGCCTTTTTCTCCGGTGCCCTGAAATGCAATTAGCTGCTCCCCTTTTTCGAGGTAAACTTCCGTTTTAGCAGTTGGTTTTCCTGTAAAAATAGAAAACACCGCTATAAAAAGTAGAACCAATAAATTCATTTCAACACTATTTTTTATAAAGTTGAATAATTTGAAGGATAAATTAATGGATAAGAAATAATGTTGTAAACAGGCACTTGTCAGCAATAGAATTAATAATGGTCACCAGTTGTTGAATGGAACGGTCACTATCTACTAATTAAATGCATCAACTAAAGTGCGAATGGTAAGCACCTCGTTTAGCTTTTCTTCCGAGATATTTGTTTTTAGTTTGATTGTAAGTTTCTCATTTGCCAGCATATCAAAATAGTTATCTGAGAAGAATCCATCTTCATCACCAATTTGCAGGTAAACATTTTTAGCCAACTTGTCGGTGGTAAGTGTAATTGCAAAACCATCAGTAGTTTTTGTAACAGAATGCGTCACCTCAGGTGTCGGAATATTTAAGTTTTTAAACGGTAAAAAATAATAGCTATTTTTTGAAAGCACTTTCCCATTCTCAATCAATTCGGAAGTAAATACCGCATTGGAAATTTGACGCCTGTATTTATACCTGAATTCCCATTTGTTTACATCATAATACACATCGCTTGAGTTTGCCGGAACATCAACCAAGTGAGCTTCTTCCCAAATTACATGTCCATCAAAATCGACTAAACTCAAACGCAACTCGGCATTTATTGGTTCCAGCCTGTCGTTAACAATTCCAACTTTTAGTTTTACTGTTTCTTCGTACGGGCTCACCAAAACCTGCTCGAAACCTTTTTTAACGTAGTACTGTAATGCCTTCCATTTCTGGTAATAATCGGTAGAACTCCACGAAGCCACCGGCCAGCAATCGTTTATTTGCCAATATAAACTTCCCATACAAAATGGCATGGCGCGGCGGTGTCCTTCTAAACCAAACTTAATTCCTTCGGCTTGTAAAACATGGTTTACATACAGAAACGACTCAAAATCTTTTGGCTTTTTGTATTCTTTCAGCATGTAAAACTCTATAGTTCCATTGCCAATTGAAGAGCGCTGATGCGACTTCATCACCTCCGAAAAAATATCGTAATCATCGGGTGTGGCATATTTTCGAACCGAAGCAATTTCGGGGAAACTCTGAAAACCATACTCACTCATAAAACGTGGCAAATGGGTAGCATAAGTTTCAAACGGTTCTTTGCCCCACCAAACTCCCCAATAATGTTCGTCGCCATTTGCCAAGTCGGCAGGCACACCCATTCCCGACGATGGACTTGAAGCCCAGTAGCTACGTTGCGGATCGAATTCATCGACAACACCCGGCAATGTTTTATGAAAAATATCGACATAAGCCTGCCAAATTTTATCGGCATTTTCTTTATTCTTTTCTCTCTCCTTTTTAGCCCAACCCCAGTCGTTCCAGGCAGCTAAAATTTCGTTATTACCACACCACATGGCAATACTCGGGTGATTTCGCAATCGTTTTACATTGTCAATTGCCTCCTGTCTAACATTTTCTAAAAATGCTTCATCGCCGGGAAACATAGCACAGGCAAACATAAAATCCTGCCAAACCATAATTCCAGATTCATCGCATAAATCATAAAAAATATCTTCTTCGTAAACGCCCCCACCCCAAATTCGCAACATGTTACAATTCGAATTAAGTGCGGTTTCAACTACCGTTTTATAATTTTCGTCGGTAACGCGTGGTAGGAAAATATCGTTTGGAATATAATTGGCACCTTTCATAAAAACAGGATGCCCGTTTAGTTTAAAATAAAACGAAGTTCCATCATCATCCTTTTCGCGCACCAACTCAAGTGTTCTAATTCCAATTCGTGTTTCCTCTTTTATCGTGCGCCCATCAACATTAAGTTCGCCACTTATATTGTACAAATGCGGGTTGCCTAAACCAATGGTCCACCAAAGTTTAGGGTTTGTAATTTCAAAATCGATAGCATATTTTTCAATGCCCTCAACTAAATCAATAGTTGCTGCAGCCAACTGTGTTCCATCGTTTTTAATTGAAATATTTGCCTTGCCTTTTGTAGCAGCATCAACTTCAAAAACTGCAGTAAAGGTGGCTTTATCATCTGCAACTTCATTCTGAACAATCTGAAGATTTTCAATTTTTGCTTCGTCCCAGGCATTTAAATAAACCGGACGCCAAACTCCACTGGTAACCAAACGTGGCCCCCAATCCCAACCAAAATGATATCCAGCTTTTCGGGTATAAATACTTACTCTTTTTCTACCTTCAACTTTACCAATATATGACAAGTCGTTTTCCGAAGTCGGAATTATATAACCTTGTGCATCGTATTTTTTGATCCCTTCATTTATTGGCGAGCGCAAAACGACATGCAAGTCATTTTCGCCTTCTATTAAAGCCTCTTTTACATCAATCGTCCATTCCCGAAACATGTTATCGGTTGATGCCAATTTTTGGCCATTCAAAATTACATCGGCATATGTATCTAAACCTTTAAAGTCGAGCTCAACACGGTCTCGTTTCAAAATATTTGCATCAACAGTAAACGTAGTTTTGTATTCCCAATCTACTTTATCAATCCATTGCAGGTCGTGTTCATTCAAGCGATAAAATGGGTCCTCAATTTTTTCGTTGGCAATTAAATCGGTGTGTACTGTTCCAGGAACTTCAGCAGGCAACCAGTCATCTTCTCCAACTTGATTAAATGTCCAGCCGATTTTTATTTCTCTCTGAATCATTAAGTTCGGTTCTTTTGGAGTTTGAGTACAGGCAGATAGAATTAACAAAAAAACTGCTGCCGTTAAAGAAGCACGAAAAATTGATATCATAGATATTTAGTTTATAGCGTAGTAAAAATACTTATTTTTCTTTATAACCCACTAACTTAGTGTCAATAACACAGTTAGCCTATTCTTGTACAAGAGAAGTACCATTATCGGTTTTTTCGCACAATTAATGTTAAAAAAGACCACAGTTTTCGTCGTAAAACAATTTGAGCTATTCTGTATAAATTCTAATCGAAATAAAAAAGCAAGCAAATAAATCCGATCACTTGTCACATGACTACAATAATTTTCTATTTATTATTTTTAGTGGTCGAGAATTTAAAGGGTAAATATGCCGGGCAAAAACTAAACAATCCTGTAGCCAACGGAATGATACCAATTAATCCTAACCAACTATCAAAAATAACACCCAAAATGGCAATTCCTAAACCAAATACTATTCGCAATAATCTATCAACCGATCCCACATTACATTTCATTTTTTTCTATTTTAAGTTTGTATTGAAACAAAAACAACCTGCTTTCGGTTCAAAAGTTTTTTTCAAGTAAGTTGCATGCTGTTTTAATAAACATGGGGCATTTATTTTTAAATACACCTATTTCTCTTGCAGTTTCAGCCTCTGCAGGTTTTGAGATATCGTAACCAGTTAGTTTTTTGCAAATTAATGAACCATGTTCCGCTGTAAATTTCGTATTAAATTCCACTACTTTTAGCTTTGTTGCAGCTTTAGCCTCAGAGCCAGAAACAGCATGTCTATGTCGCATTCCAATAACCATGTACGAACCGGTTACAGCGCCGCAGGTTTCGGCACAAGCCATGCCGCCACCAAAACCACTTGAAATTTTCAAGGCCATTTCTTCATCAATTCCCAAGTCTTTTGCATAAAGACTAAAAACAGTTTGTGCACAGTTTACTTCAGAGAAACGTTCTTCAACGAGGTCGGCTTTTGATGTCATTTCTATTATGTTTCTGAAACATATTATTAAAATACACGGAAATTTTTCAAAATGGCTACTTTAGCCAACTTCAAAAAAATATCTGATGAAACAATATACGGTCTTTTTTACATTTACGATTATATTGCTAGGTTCCTTTTTTCAAAGTTTTGCACAAACAAATCATTGGGAAACCATTTTTTACGCCGATACTACTTTTAGTTATTTTACCAGTGAGGAAGGAACGCCGGCGTCAAATTGGCGCGACAAAGATTTTGACGACACAAACTGGCGAGCTGGAAAAGGAGGTATTGGTTATGGTGACGACGACGATAATACAAGCATCGAAAAATGTATCTCGGTTTGTATGCGCACATCTTTCAACTTAAACGAGATAGATGAAATTACCGAAGCAGTATTAAACGTTGATTACGACGATGCATTTGTGGCTTATATTAATGGTGTTGAAATAGCACGATCGGCGGGGCTTTTAGGAGATTTCCCGGGAGCAACGCAAGTTTCAACAAATAATCACGAAGCAAAAATGTTCGCCGGTGGATTGCCAGAGGCTTTTACAATTTCATTAGATAAACTTTCACCAATTCTGTTGGAAGGTGAAAATGTTATGGCAATTCAGGTGCATAATCTCACGGCTGGCTCTTCTGATATGAGTTCCAATATTTTCTTTTCAGTCGGAATATCTGATGAGCAAACTCGTTACTTGGCAAATCCAAATTGGTTTACTCCGCCGTTTAATTTTAATGGATCAAATCTTCCCTTACTTATTATCAATACCAACGGAGGTACAATTGTAGATGAACCCAAAATAACTGCCGATTTTAAAATTATTCATTACGAAAACAGTGACAAAAATAATTTGACCGACGTACCTAATATTTATAATGGAAAAATTGGTATTGAGCGCCGTGGGGCATCTTCTTTTAATTATCCACAAAGACCATATTTGTTTGAAACAAGAAATGAAGATGGTTCGAACAATAATGTTTCGATTTTAGGAATGCCCGAAGAAAACGATTGGATTTTGCTTTCGCATTACAACGATAAGACACTAATGAGAAATTCCATTTCCTTTGATCTGTTTCGTGAGATGGGACACTACTCGGTACGAAACAGGGTGGTTGATGTTGTAATAAATGAAGAGTATCAGGGGATTTATTTGCTTTGCGAAAAGATAAAACGAGATAAAAACCGGGTTGATATAGCAAAACTTAAACTGGACGATAATCAAGGAGATGAACTTACCGGAGGTTATATTTTTAAAGTAGATTACAACCAAGGATTTGATGGCTGGCAATCGAATTACAGTCCTATTGACCACCCAAATTATACTACCCGCTTTGTTTTTTATTACCCTGATTACGATGATATCCTGGGTTCCCAGCGCGAATATCTTAAATCGCACGTTGATGAATTTCAGTTTGTAATGAATCAAGCAGATTTTGCGAATAAATACAATTCATATATAAATGACTCATCGTTTATCGATTACTTTTTATTAAACGAGTTGGCACGAAATGTTGATGGTTACAAGAAAAGCCGTTATTTCCATAAAGACAAAGACAGCAAAGGTGGTTTAATAGAAGCTGGACCGGTTTGGGATTTTGATTGGGCTTGGAAAAACATTAATGACTGTTATATTTTTAAACAAACCGATGGCTCAGGGTGGGCTTATAAAATTAACGACTGCTATCAAACCGCTTCCCCCGGTTGGTATGTGCGTCTATTACAAGATCC
Source organism: Draconibacterium sp. (assembly GCA_030595485.1). Classification (GTDB taxonomy): domain Bacteria; phylum Bacteroidota; class Bacteroidia; order Bacteroidales; family Prolixibacteraceae; genus Draconibacterium. The sequence continues at coordinate 3,977 of JAUVDE010000080.1, read as the reverse complement.
GGCATTTGCGAATAAAGTTAATTGCCGTTATTTTGAGTTGCGTGAGGGCATATTGTCCGATGAAAGCCTGGAGCATAAAATAGATTCGATTTACAACTTGGTAAGTGATTCTCAAAAAGGACACTTTACCCGCTGGGATATATTAGGAGTCAGAACAGGAGCACCTGAAGTTGAATCGCCGGCACAAACCTATAATGAAGAAGTTAGTCGTTTGAAAAATTGGATTTCATTACGATTAACATGGCTGGATAATAATATGGTGGGGAGTCGCGGTAGCTGTATTACCGGCGTCAAAATACTTGCAAATGCGTCATCGTTTACCTTATATCCAAATCCTGCTTCAGAAATTCTTCATATCGAATCCAATATTAAAATCGTCAATGTTAAAATATACGATTATTCGGGCCGCTTAAGAATTGAAAAAGCAAATGAATACTCAAGCTCAATTCAATTAAACATTCAGCAATTAAATACTGGTGTGTACATTGCAAAAACAACTTTTGAAAATGGCAAAACGGAAACTAATAAATTAGTGGTGAGATAAAATTAAACAAAGTTATGTGCACAAAAAAATGCCTGAAAAACTAATTTCAGGCATTTTTTCTATGCCTTATATTCTATTCTCCTCTCACAGCAGCAATACCAGGAAGAACTTTTCCTTCAAGATATTCCAACAATGCACCACCTGCAGTTGATATGTACGAAACACCATCGGCAAAACCAAACTGGTTTACACATGCAACCGAGTCGCCACCACCAACAAGCGAGAAAGCACCTTTTTTAGTTGCCTCAACAATGGCAGTACCAATTGCTTTCGAACCTTCAGCAAAAGTTGGCATTTCGAAAACCCCAACAGGACCGTTCCAAAGAATTGTACCCGAGTTTTCAATAACTTCTTTCATTTTAGCAATACTATCAGGACCCGCATCTAAACCTTGCCATCCTTCAGGAATTGCGTCTGCTGCAAGAATTTTAGTATTTGCATCATTACTAAAGTCATCAGCTGCCAAAACATCGCTGGCAATTACAAGGTTAACACCTTTTTCTTTAGCTAACTTTTGAATATTTTTTGCAGTATCGATAAATTCATCTTCACAAATTGAACCTCCAACTTCACCACCATTTGCTTTCACAAAAGTGTAAGTCATTCCACCACCTAAAATCAGGTTGTCAACTTTATCCAACAAGTTTTCGATGATTGTAATTTTCGATGAAACTTTTGCTCCACCCATAATTGCAGTTAACGGACGCTGTGGTTCTTTAACAACCTTGTCAAGACTTTTAACTTCGCTTTCAATTAAGAAACCAAACATTTTATCGTTCGGGAAAAATTTAGCAATTACAGCTGTAGAAGCGTGCGCACGGTGTGCAGTACCAAAAGCATCGTTAACCCAGCAGTCGCCGTTTTCAGCTAATTTAGCAGCAAAACCCTCGTCACCTTTTGTTTCTTCTTTGTAAAAACGAAGGTTCTCAAGAATAAGAACTTCACCCGACTTAACGTTTTCAGCCATGGCTTTTACTTCGTCGCCAATACAGTCGGGAGCAATATTTACTGTTGCACCACCCAATAATTCCGACAAATGATTTACCAATGGTTTTAACGAGAATTTAGCCTCTGGTCCGTTTTTCGGACGACCAAGGTGTGACATGATAATTGGAGAACCACCGCCTTCAATAATTTTTTTAATTGTAGGAAGCGCCGCACGCATACGCGTATCGTCAGTAATCTCAAATTTCTCGTTTAAAGGCACGTTAAAGTCAACGCGAATAAGAGCTCTTTTACCCTTAAAATCGTAGCTGCTAATAGTTTGCATGATATTATATTTTTTATGTTTTTTTGAAAAATCAACCAAAGTTAAAAATTAATGCATCCAAAAAACAGGGGGTATTTAAGGATAGCCGTAATTTAATGTTGAGGTAACCTCCGTTTAAGCACCAAATAACAATTTCCAGATCTCAAATAATAATCAAAACACAAACCTCAAATTCTTTAAATTCGAATTTTGAACATTGAATTTTTGAATATCGGAGCTTATTTGGTATTTGGTATTTGGTATTTGTTATTTTTGCCACATGTTTTTTAAAGATGTAATTGGACAAGAGGAGATAAAAAAGCGCTTGATTCGTTCGGTAAAGGAAGAGCGAATTAGTCATGCACAGTTATTTTCGGGGCACTCGGGAACCGGTAAACTAGCAATGGCTTTGGCTTATGCACAATATATTTCGTGTAAAAACCGCAGCAATGAAGATTCGTGTGGCACCTGCCCAAGTTGCCACAAATACCAAAAGCTGGCTCACCCCGATTTACATTTTGTCTTTCCTATTTTTAACGCAAAGCAGTTTAACAAACCGGTTAGCGACGATTTTTTACCTAAGTGGCGCGAAAAGGTACTCGACAGTCCGTATTTTCAATTGAGTAGCTGGTTAGGTCATATTGATGCCGGCAATGCGCAAGGTGAAATTTATGAGCGCGAAAGCGAATCGATTTTGCGAAAACTAAACTTGAAATCGTTTGAGTCGGAATTTAAGGTGATGATTATTTGGTTGCCCGAAAAAATGAACATTGCATGCTCAAACAAGCTCTTAAAAATGATTGAAGAGCCACCAAGTAAAACCCTTTTTGTTTTAGTTACTGAAAATGAAGAAGGAGTTATTGGTACCATTCGTTCGCGCGCACAATTGGTAAAATTCCCATTTGTTGATAATGACGCTTTAAAAAACGCACTTCTAACTATTGAAGACATTGACCCGCAGATTGTTCCTGATGCCGTTCATTTAGCCTCGGGAAGTTACATTCGTGCATTAGAATATTTAACTCCGGGTGACGATGAACAATTCTATTTCCAGAAGTTTCAGGAGATGATGCGTTTTGCCTACACCCGCCAGGTTAGCGATTTAATTGGCTGGGCCGACGAAATGGCAAAAATTGGGCGCGACAAACAGAAGGCCTATTTTACCGAAGCACTACGTTTGGTGCGCGAGTACTTTGTTTCGAATATGAACCACAGCGAAATTGTTTATATGAACCGCGATGAAAAAACTTGGGGAAAAAAGTTTGCTCCTTTTATTAACGAACGAAACATTGTGGCTTTTGCCGATGAATTTGAACTGGCCATTAAACACATTTCGATGAATGGAAATCCACGAATTGTATTTATGGATACCGCTTTACGAATGGTTCGTTTAATTAAACGCTAGGCTTCCCTTTTTAGATTCAATTTAAAAACCAAGCATTTACCCATCAATTAAGCATTAATCATTACTTTTGTGCCCGAAATGTTTATCTTAACCAGATAAATTGCGTCAGTACAAAATATGCAAAAAGTTAACACCATAGATAGAGGAATTTGCCAGAAAAAAAAAGGAGCCTGTGGAAAACTATTGGTTACCGATTGGCTTGGTGACGTTCAACCGGCCTACAAATTCGATGACATTATTGAGGTACGTTTTAAAAACACACGTAAAGATTACTACCGAAATGTAAATAATTTGAAGCTGAGTGTTGGCGACTTGATAGCTGTTGAAGGCAGCCCGGGCCACGACATTGGCATTATTTCGTTAATGGGTCAATTGGTGTTCGATCAAATGAAACGCCACAAGGTTACGTTCAACAATGGCGAATACCGCAAAGTATACCGCAAAGCTAAATCGGTTGATATTGACAAATGGAAAGAAGCCATTTCGCTGGAACACAAAACCATGATTCGTTCCAGACAGATTGTAAATGATCTGGAACTTAACATGAAAATTGGTGATGTGGAATACCAGGGCGACAAAACCAAAGCTATATTTTATTACATCGCCGATGGCCGTGTCGATTTTCGAGTGCTGATTAAAGTATTGGCCGAAAATTTCCGCATTCGAGTTGAGATGAAACAAATTGGTGCCCGCCAGGAAGCCGGACGAATTGGTGGAATTGGACCCTGCGGCCGCGAACTTTGCTGTTCAACCTGGATGTCTAACTTTGTCTCAGTAAC
>JAUVDE010000139.1 GCA_030595485.1 Draconibacterium sp. | reverse complement strand
CCAACTCCAGCATACCAGTTAAATGCTTCTCCACCCAATGGACGATATAAAAAGTCCCAAAGCACATCAATTCCTACACCATTCCCAAACGAAACATCAGCATGTACACGGCTAAATTCTCCCAAAGAAAATACAGCATCAATTGCTACATTTCCACCGGAAACATCTCCAAAACGAGCCCCAAGTTCCTGGGCAGTTCCATACGAATACGAAGCGATTATTACCGCTACAATAAGTAAAACTTTCTTCATGATTTTCATTTTTTGTTTGTTATTAAAAATTAGATTTAAGGCTAAAACGCAAATCCGTTAAAATTGTTTAATCAATTTAATTTATACGCAATAAGCGTAGTAAAAGGTAGTTAATTATTTTGAGATATACATAATCTTTTTTACGGTAATTTTTTACTGCTTGCAGCTATCCTAGTAGCGACTCGTCTGTTTGACAGGATTTATCATTCTGATTGTAGTTTAAAAACAATAGACATTTTGGCTGAACCTCTCATAACTACAGCCAGAACTTAGGATTGTAGTGGGCATTTTTCATTTGTGAGGTTGGTACAAACTCATCTAACAATAACACGCAAACCATTGGCTAGATAAAGTATTAAAGACTGAATTTGTAATCCAATTAGACTCAGAACTTCCAACGAAGCTACGAGCAAGATCATCCACTAGAGTAGGTTAACTATTTAAACAAATATTTTAAGAGTTTTGCTTGCACTTGTTTAGCACGCGCGCCAAAATATTAGGCATATTCTTTATACGAATACACCTTACAAGTTAACCAGATACAAAAAATGTTTTATAGGTTAACCTTAACTAATCTTCAATTACGGTCGGTTCTCTAAAAGTATATTTGTAACCAGCTTGTCGGAGGGCATCGGCTTCGTTGTAAAAAATAAAACTTTTCTGAATTTTTCCGTCCTTTACCTGGAAAATGGTGTTGGACCAAATGGTAGCCTCGTTACCATGCTCTCTGTATTTTATGTAGAGTTTTCCCCAGCTTGAAACCCACTCGATAGGCTCACCATTTGGGTAATTGGTAACTACAATGTTCTGTGAGCCTTGGAATTCAAGTTTTTTGTAAAGGTGCTCCATGTTGTATTTGTAATTTATAAGAGCATCTTCCCGGTTCATAGAGTCGCCCAAAGATGGGCCATAGCCAACATAAGAATCAGATAAAAGCGAAGCGATGGTTTCGTAATCCTGAGCTTTTAGGGCTTTCTGATATTTCTCCACGATTGCCAAATTCTCTTTATCGTGGTTCTCGGGTGCAGTAGTACAGGCTGTTATTGCAATTGCAAAAATTACTATGAATAATGTATTTAAAATCTTTTTCATATTTCCGGTTTTTAAGTGATAACTAAATAACGGTTTTTTTTTGTTTTTGATGTTAAAACGGAATGATTTTTTTTGTTCATTAGCTTATTTCTCTACAATTGGCAAACTTCCCAATACATTGGCGCTTAATGTCGACTCGCAAAAACGTTGCACAAAGTAAAATTGCGACGCTGTTTTGGTGCCACATTCTTTTTTAATTTTCAGATAAAAAGTCTCTAGGTTTTTTTCCGCTTTATTTCGTAGTCTAATGCTTGCTTCCATTATCTCTTCTAATTTCTCGTCGCTATGATTTACAAAGTTTTCAGCATACTGTATTAAAAGCTGGTAGCGATCTTCTCCTATTTCTTTACCTTGTTCTTCATATTCTTTGTAAAGTGTCCAAAACACATCGTTATCGGGTAAGTCAACAAAATCGGCAACCATTGCTTTTTTATTCATTCCCAAAAGTTGGGTCAACAACTCCATTTCATTTTTTGCATCTTGAGCATATACAAACACCGATAAAAGAAATAATATGCATAAACCTAAAGTCTTTTTCATTGTCAATCGCATTTATGTATGTACTAAACATTTTTTTTAGAAAAAGGTTGTATCTGATTTAATTCACCTATTTCGATAAAATAAGAGGTTTAAATGGATACCTTAATTTACATAGAAAATCCATTAGGTCGCCCTGTTTCTGTAATTACGCGGTGATAATCCCATTCTTTTTGTGAAATCTTTCGTAAAATAATAAGGGTCGGTGTACCCTAAACTAAATGAGATTTCCTTTACCTTCATGTTTGTGTAATCTAAATATTCGCAGGCTTTTAATATTTTTAAATGAGAGAAGTAACTAATGGGAGAATAGTTGGTTTCTTTTTTAAATATCGTAGTGAGGTAGGTGGGCGAGTATCCTACTTCGTTGGCTAATTGGGTAAGGCTTAGTTTTTTACTGATACTCTTATTTAAATAATTAATAGCCCTGTTTACAACCGGATTTGCTTCTGCCGCAACATCCTCCATGGTGCGGTTGGCATAAATAAATGTGGCTAGCAAATGACCAAAACAAAAATTTACGTATTGCATGTTCTCATCGTGAAATCCTTTCGAAAGGTTATTGAAAATTTCATCAAATAACATTTCGCGGTTGGCAACCATGTTATTTACCGATGGAATCAGGTTGCGCACCAACGAAAATTCTTTTCCAAGGCGCATGGCTTTCCATCCATCAAAATAGGCAATTAATAGGCGCGAATTTATATCGAGAACCGAATAAAACTTAAATGATATTCCCTTGGGAATAATGAAGAATTGGTCGTTTGAAACCGAAATTTGTTCGCCCTCAATTACCACAAAACCATTTCCTTTGGTGCAGTACACCAGCAAGTATTTCTCTAGCTTATTTTCCGAGCCCCAAATTGTACCTTGTTCTACTTCAATTTCTCCTGTTTCAATAATAAATAAGTCGAGCGTTAACGGATTTGTGCGTTGTTCGCTAACCAGTGGTGGAGGAATTTTAAAGTATTTGTTTTTCTTAATCATGGGCAATTGAACTTAAGCCGTTGATAAAATTGCTAAATAAAAAACAAAACACAGTAATATATTCCATCTTTATCTAAAAAAATACTATTTTTTGGCAAAATATTCATCGATACTTTTGCTTTGAAGTTTTTTGAATAGGGAAATTCAAATTTGTGAGGCAACGAAGAAGTTATCATTCAGAAAATTTCAAAAATCATAATCATACAAAAATCAAGAATTAAACCATGAGTGAATTATTAGCAAAAATTGCAGAATGCATAGAGTTTGGAAAAATAAATAAAGCAGCCCCGTATCCTCCACAAATGAAAGGTCAGGATGGCGCTGATGAATTTACAGCTAAAGCAATTGAAGAGGGTGTAAATGCACAGGATATTCTTACAGAAGGTTTGATGGTAGGAATGCAAAAAGTGGGAGTTAAATTCCGCGAAAATAAAGTTTTTGTTCCGCAGGTATTAATGTCGGCAAAGGCAATGAGTACGGCAATGTTGCATTTGAAGCCATTTTTTGCATCGGGTGCGGTGAAACAAAAAGGAACATTTATTATAGGAACAGTAGAAGGTGACTTACACGATATTGGTAAAAACCTGGTATCGATGATGGTTGAAGGAAACGGCTATAAAGTGGTTGACCTTGGTACTGATGTAAAAGCCGAACAATATATTGCCGCATTAAAAGAAAACGATAATGCTATTGTTGGATTGTCGGCATTGCTTACAACAACCATGGTAAACATGGAAAAAATTACAAAAGCTATTAAAGAAGAGCTTCCGGGAGCAATTGTTACTATTGGTGGAGCACCTGTTACCGAAGATTTCTGCGAAAAAATTGGTGCAGATTCATACGCTGCCGATCCTCAGGGATTGGTTGAATATTTAGACTCGAAGGTAGCTTAAATAGATGAGAGATGGTAAGTAGTGAGTAGTGAGAAGTGAGAAAAACAGGTCATTACTTAAAACTGGCATTGTCTTCCGCAAAATAGGTTAACCGTTATTTTGTTAAAATTGAATTGATTGGAAAAGTAAAATTTCCGAAACAGGAATTGTATGCTCAAAAAATAAAACATATTTTCTGTCATTTCGAAGGAGGTACGACTGAGAAATCTGTTTCTCAATTTTAACAGATTTCTCCTCCTGCGTCGTAGAAATGACAGTTTACTAAATACTCACTACTAAAATCTAAATATCTAAAATATAATGAAAGGATTAGAACTAATTAAACAAGCGTTTGCACTGCAAGAAGTAGAGCGCGTACCATGGGTGCCATTTGTAGGTGTACATGGAGGACATTTAACCGGAGTTGATGCAGAAACGTATTTGAAATCGGCTGATGAAATTGTAAAAGGCGTTAGTAAGTCGATTGAAGAATACAATCCGGATGGCGTTCCAGTTGTTTTCGATTTACAAATTGAGGCCGAGATTTTGGGCTGCGACTTGCAATGGGCACCTCATAATCCACCAGCCGTAATTTCGCATCCACTGGCTTTAGGAAAAACCTTAGCCGATTTAAAAATCCCATCAATCACCGATGGGCGTATTCCAGTAGCTGTTGAGGCAACAAAAGTATTGCGCGAAAAATATCCCGACGTGGCATTGTATGGTTTAGTTACCGGACCATTTACCTTGGCACTTCACCTTATGGGAACCGATATTTTCATGAAGCTTTTTGAAGCTCCCGATGAGGTAAATGAAGTAATGGCATTTTGTACAAAAGTGGCCAATAAAATGTCAGAATATTTAATTGACGCTGGCTGTGATATTATTGCAGTTGTTGACCCAATGACCAGTCAGATTGACCCGATGACTTTTGAAAGTTTTGTTACTCCATATTGTTCTGAGATTTTTAGCTATGTGCGCGAAAAAGGCAAATTAAGTTCATTTTTTGTGTGTGGTCACGCCCAGCAAAACATTGAGGCAATGTGTAATTGTAAACCCGACAATGTTTCAATTGACGAAAATATTCCACTCGATTTTGTAAAAGAAATTGCGTTGAAAAAAGGAATCAGTTTTGGTGGAAACATGAAGTTGACCGTGGTTCTTTTAATGGGAGACGAGGATGATTCGCGCGAAAATGCCATGGAATGTTTGGACATGGGTGGTAAAAAAGGATTTATTCTCGCACCGGGTTGCGATTTGCCAATGGATACACCTCCTGCAAATATTAAAGCAGTTTCTGAATTGGTACACGATCCTTACAAGCAGGATATTGTACGTGAATTGGACAAAAAGGAAAGCACGCTGGAAATCTTGAACATGAAAGATTACGGTCAGGCAGATAAAGTAATTGTAGATATTATTACGCTTGACTCGGAATCGTGTGCACCTTGCCAATACATGGTTGAAGCCGTTAAAAGAGTGGCACCTCAGTTTGATGGAGTTGTGGAATGGCGCGAACATGCCATTAAAAAAATGGATGCGGTAACTTTTATGTCGTCGTTAATGGTGAAAAATATTCCAACCATTTGTATCGATGGAAAAATCGAGTTTGTGTCGCAAATTCCACCAAAAGCCGAGTTGGTTGCTGCCATTCAGAAGCGCATTAATGCAAAACTTAAGTTAAAAATTCAACAAAGGAAAAGTAAAATTTTATTGTTGTGTAGTGACGAAGATGAATGTACCAGCATAAAACAAAATATTCATCGTGCCATTACCGAGTTGGGTAAAGATGTTGAGGTTAAGGTAATTTCGGACAAAGAAAAAATGGCAAAATATGGCGTAACAAATGGGCCGGCGGTAGTTACTGTAAACTACAAGCTTAAATCGGAAGGAACTGAGCCATCGTTGGATGTAATGAAGGAGTGGATCAAGGAATTGTAGTCGTAGTTCGTCATTCCGTCCGTCAGTTGACGGATTCGGAATCTTACGAATCAGATACTGAAACAAGTTCAGTATGACGGAATCTAATTTGGCAGATTAGAAATTGCAAACTACATTTGAGATATAAATAGCCCCGAGTGAAAGCTTGGGGTTTGTTTTCAATTTATAAATCAACGTTGGGATTAATTCCCAGCACAAAATAAGTTTGATTCAGAAAGTTTGTTTTCAAGATGAGAGCAACGAAGAAAATGGGCTTTATGGGCGAACGCCAATTGAAAAGTTATGGGAAAAATTATAGACCAAATAAAAGCAGGCAAAACATTGGTCTCCGACGGAGCGTGGGGTACATTTTTACAGAAAAAAGGAATGGAACCTGGTGAGTGTCCCGAAGAATGGAATATTACGCGTGCTGATGATGTTTTTGATATTGCCAAAAGTTATATTGATGCCGGTGCCGACATGATTGAAACAAACAGTTTTGGTGGCACCATTTATAAAGTTGAAAAATATGGTTTAGCCGATAAGGTTTTTGAACTGAATAAAGCGGCAGCCGAAATTAGTAGAAAAGCTGCTGGCGATAAATATGTGCTGGGTTCGGTTGGTCCAACAGGGAAAATACTGATGATGGGCGAAGTTTCGGAAGAGGATTTGTACGACGCTTTTAAAGTCCAGGTTCAGGGATTGGAAGCTGGAGGTGCCGATGCCATTATGATTGAAACTATGACCGACTTGGACGAAGCTCGATTAGCAATTAAGGCAGCAAAAGAAAATACCAGCTGTGAAGTTTTTTGCACCATGACTTTTGACAAAACGGTTGATGGCGAATTTCGTTCGATGATGGGAATTGCACCAACCGATATGGTAAATACTTTAATTGATGCCGGTGCCGAACTAATTGGAGCAAACTGTGGAAATGGGATTGAAGATATGATTGGTATTGTGGAGGAAATACGCAAGGCAAATCCTGATATTCCTGTTTTGGTGCATGCAAATGCCGGAATGCCGGTTTACGATGATGGGCAAACTGTTTTTCCGGAAACACCGGATGAGATGGCGGTGCTTGTTCCGAAAATTGTTGCTGCCGGAGCCAATATTATTGGTGGTTGTTGCGGAACTACTCCTGGGCATATTTGTAAAGTGAGAGAAGCTGTTGATGGGAAATAATTGACCTCCCCCGGCTGAAGCCGACCTCCCCTAAAAACAGGAGGGGTGTTGGACAGTGGTTGTTAAAACAATCTCCAATAAAGTTGCTGAGGCTCAATTCCTCCCCTGTTTTTAGGGGAGGTGCCGAAGGCGGAGGGGTTAAATAAGGAAAACAAAATGCAAAAAATACCATTCCACATAATCTCTGGTTTTTTAGGAAGTGGCAAAACCACGTTTCTGAAGCGAATTATTGAGCAATATTCTGCTGAAAAGAAAATTGGAATTATTCAGAATGAATTTGCACCGTCGAATATTGATGGAGTTGAATTGAAGAAATCGGGTGAGGATTTTAATTTGTTGGAGATTAATAATGGCTCGGTGTTTTGTGTTTGTTTGCTGGGCGATTTTGTACGATCATTAGCAAAATTTATCGACGAATATAATCCTGATATTGTAATTATTGAAGCGTCAGGATTGTCGGACACCACTTCAATTACCGAAATAGTTTCAGCTGGTTCGTTGGCTGAGAAAATTTATCTGGCATCGAACTGGTGTATTGTTGATGCCCAAAACTTTGCCAAAGTTGGCGTAATGAAAAAGCGTGTTTCGCACCAGCTACGAATGGCAGATGTTGTGGTAGTTAATAAAACAGATTTGCTTGATGGTGGCTTGGAATCGATAGAAATTGAAATCAAGAAGATTAATCCTTTTGCTGAAATTAAACAATCGAGTTTTTGTGCGATTGATTTCGAGTTGGGCAACTCGGCGATTAACAAATTCTATTTTGGTGAAGTAAAAACGATGCCGCGCCCTGATGTAAATTCGATGGTAATTAAAACTGCCAGACAGGTTTCGAAGGAATCGCTTCAACTGTTTTTGAATGAGTGGGCGCCCAAAGCCTACCGGATTAAAGGATTCGTAAAATTGGCCGAAAATAAATCAGTTGCGGTTCAGTGCACTTTCGACTCTGTTGAAATTATTAAAGTAGACGATGGTTTTCATCCAACTGAATTGGTGGCACTTACCGACCAGTTTACTTTGCGCGAATTTAACAAGGCGTTTAAAGTCCTGTAAAAGTCTTCTGTTACTGCAGGTATGTAGCAAAATGATTATTATTGCGAGTTATCCGATGCATTGTATGTGTTATCCGGGGCGATAACTATTAAAATGTAATGGATAACGGTTTTTTGCCGGGTGAGAACTACCGATTGAGGGGGGATAAGAGGTCAGAACGCTCGGATAACTGGTGTTTCTTGTGTGAGAAGTATCGATTGAGGGGGGATAACTAGTAGTTTTGTTGTGCGTAATGCTTTTTAGAATTGAATTCTTATTTGAACTAAAGGAGTTCGCCAGTAGGGGCTTTTTCTGCGTGAGTGATTGCAGCGGTTACCCCACAGCGAGGCACGAGCGAGGAGTATGAGCGGAAAGCGCGACCCGTG